>JAGPDK010000368.1 GCA_018057605.1 Kofleriaceae bacterium
ACATTAATGCGAGTTGGATTCGTTGGCTGGCGCGGCATGGTTGGTTCGGTGCTGATGCAGCGCATGCGCGAAGAACATGATTTCGCGTTGATCGATCCCGTGTTTTTCTCGACGTCAAACGCTGGTGGCGCAGCGCCCGATGTCGGCCAAGGCGGCGGCACGTTGCTTGATGGCAACGACATCAAAGCGTTGCAGTCGTGTGCTGCGATCATTTCGTGCCAAGGCGGCGATTACACCAAAGCGGTGTTTCCGGCGCTACGGGCTGCTGGCTGGCAAGGCTATTGGATCGACGCAGCGTCGAGCCTGCGCATGGACAAAGATGCGATTATTATTCTCGACCCGATCAATCGCGATGTCATCGACCGCGGGCTAGCCGCAGGCGTTAAGAATTTTATCGGCGGCAACTGCACCGTGTCGTTAATGATGATGGGCTTGCACGGCTTGTTCAAAGCCGACTTGATCGAGTGGCTGACGTCGATGACCTATCAAGCCGCCTCGGGCGCGGGCGCTGCCAACATGCGCGAGTTGATCGCGCAAATGGGCGCGGTCCATGGTGCGGCGGCAGGTTTGCTCAAGGACTCAGCGTCGTCGATTTTGGACATCGACCGCAATGTCACGGCCATGCTGCGCGGTAGTGAGTTGCCAACCAAAGAATTTGGTTTCGCGCTCGCTGGCAATTTGCTGCCGTGGATCGACACCGATTTGGGCGATGGCTCGTCGCGCGAAGAGCGCAAAGGCCCGCTCGAAACCAACAAAATTCTCGGCCGCACTAGTAATCCTATTGGCGTCGACGGGTTGTGCGTGCGCGTTGGTGCGATGCGCTGCCACTCGCAAGCCTTGACCATCAAGTTGCGCAAAGCTGCGCCGCTCGATGAAATCTCCGACATGTTGGCGCAGGCCAATGAATGGGTCGCGGTGGTCGCCAACAACAAGCCGGCCAGTTTAGCCGGCCTCTCCCCGGTGGCCGTCAGTGGCACTTTGCAAGTCCCCGTCGGCCGGCTGCGCAAACTTGCGATGGGCGACGACTACTTGACTGCGTTCACCTGCGGCGATCAATTGCTGTGGGGCGCAGCCGAGCCGCTGCGCCGGATGCTGCGAATTTTGTTGGAGCGGTGAGGTGCATCAGCGCCGCGGGAATATTCTTGTGCATACATTGACGGTTGGGTTCATCATGCTGTCGTTAAGCTGTACCCATTCCGCCAAACAAATCGTTTGTCCCGCGCCTGTGCTAGTGGCCGCTGTCGTGCCTGTGCCGCCGGTTCAACTGCCAGTGTTTGAACCATGGCAAGCAGTGAAATATCGCCGACCCATCCTTGGCCTTGATACTTGTCCTGCAACGCAGCAATACAATTGGAAAGTGGAACTGCGACCTGCCATGGCACCGGGCTTGTGCGAAGGCTTGGACATCAAACAAGCGCGCAAGCTCGAATATCTTGAACTGTGTGAACTTGCGCTTGCGGTACAGCAGCATCCCAACTTTGTCGGCGACAAGATAAGTCTCATCATTACGGGTGAGCTTTTTTCTGAGATGAGCGCCGACGAAAGCCGACGTGAACGTGGCCTGGACAAGTCAGGTCCATCCGGGCGTTCGTTGGAAATTGACATTTATGGGCAACTTGATCAATCGATGGAATATCGAAGTCAGCTCTATCGCATCGTCGATTTCAAAGCAGGCTATACGCCAGTGGTTGGGATTGCCTTGTGTCATATCGTTGTGGCCAACTAATTGCTGACGTGCTGATTTTCGTGCGCTGCGTGGTTGTCGTTCGCAGTGTTTGGTTTCCAATGAGGTATAGCTAAGGCACGTCAAATGAAGGCAAGTGACTGGAAGCACAATATCTTAGAGGCGCTGGAAGCGCTCGCCAATCTCGATAAACAAGGTGCATGCTGGCTCGGGGGAATGGAATTTTATCCAAATCCAGCAGAACTAATATGCCAGCTCGGGGACGATACGGCGTAGGGCGATTTTTTGAACGCGGGATAGTTTTTTCTGATGCAAATGATAGTGCGTTCAAGGAGCTCCACGCCCTTTACCAATCGATAGATTTGAAGATGACCTTCCCTTGCTTACTGGCGGATCCAACCTGGACACTCGCGGCTGAGTTGGCGACAAAGATTGCGACGATGCTTCGCGGTACTGCGGTGTTGGCGAATCCGAAGTTTCAACTCCACCGCACTGCGGGGCCCGTGGCGCAACACTGTAGCTGCGCAGCTTCCGCGTTAATGAAACCAAGCGTCGCACGGACTACGAAAAGGAGCCCGAATCAGGTTTGTTATGCGGGCACCCGCGCTCAGGTGTGCGCTGTTCTATGCTGCGCTGGTTGCAGGCGGCGATTCTCGCGAACGCGAGCTGGCAGCCTACGGTGGATTCGCGGTAGACGCTTATTGCCCGAGCGTAAGACCTTCGTACAAATCATCGACGATAATCTCGCATTGTATCGCTGCGACATCAACGTTGCTGCCTGGGCCAAATGCAGTTAGCGTCCAGCTCGTGTCCGCGTTTCGGACAAAGCGTTCGACCAGCGCTTTGTCTTGCGAAACCAAAATGTACTGTTGCAACGTTTTGATGGTGCGGTAGAAGGCAAACTTGTTGCCACGATCATATGCCTCCGTGCTGGTCGACAGCACTTCGACAATCACCGTTGGGTTGGTCGCGCAATATCGGTCCTGTACATCGTGAACGATCGCGCCGCAAACCACAGTTACGTCTGGGTAGCACGCAACATCGACTTCTTGCATGCGAATACGGAGGTCAGACGAATAGACCCGACACGATTTGCCGCGCAATTGCGACCCAAGCTGTACCGTAATAGCCGCAACCAGTGCCGCATGCTCAGCGGTTCCTCCGGCCATTGCGAGAACGTGCCCTTCGACAAATTCATGTTTTGACTCCGCAGCAAACTCTGCGGTCACATAGTCTGTGTAGAGGATGGCGGGCAGGAGGGCAGGACTAGCCATGCCAACAGCCTATCATGGCTCAGGCTTGCTGCTGGCGTTGATTTTTGCCGCGTATCTACTCGCGAAACAAAGGCCGAAGCGCGCGTTGCGGTCAGGGCTCAGTCAGCCCGCAACGCGCACCGCAGAATGTTGACGCCGACGACACACGGACAAAAGTCCGTCGATGCGACCGATGGTACATCGGCCGCTACCGCCACTGAGTGACGCCGCAGCATTTGCACCGAGTGAGGCATCGGTGGGGCCGAAGCAATAGGTTTTGCAATCTAAGACTCGCTGCACGTTGGAGTGCTGTGACTGCGTCTCAGGTGCGACATTGAATTGTGCGAAAATTCCTGCCGGCGTGGAAAATTCCTGCATACAGGAATTTTGCTCCATGACTTTCTGCCATGTTGGAAAGTTTCACTTGATTGTCACAACCTGGCGTTGCTATTCGATCGCGCGATGCTGTAGTGGTGGATGTGTGGGTGGAATAAAGATTTTGGCTTCGGCTCGGCTCGGCTCGGCTCGGCTCGGCTCGGCTCGGCTCGGCTCGGCTCGGCTCGGCTCGGCTCGGCTCGGCTCGGCTCGGCTCGGCTCGGCTCGGCTCGGCTCTTCGCCGCGTCGCTAGCATTTCTTAGCGGCATACATTGCGGTAGCACCGACGAGGATACCGGGGATCAAGCCCGGCGTCCGACGGAGGGCGAATGCGGCCAGCTGCGCGAGCATGTCATTGATGCGCGGTATGCGGGCGACCGCAGTGCCGAAGCAACGGCTAATAAAACTGTGCTGCGCGATGCGCTCGGCTCAGCGTTTTTGCATGCATGTCAACAGACGCTGACGTATGGCCACGTGCGCTGCGCCATGGCAGCGAGCGATTCCGCAGGCATCGCGGGTTGTAGCAGCACGGCGGGGGCGCCGTGAGTTGCAGCGACAGCGTGTGGTGCGCGTGGAGTTGCAGCGCAACGCCGCGGAGTTGGGAGCGGGTTGCTGCACTGATGCGTCGGCAAGGGGTAACGGTATGAGTACATTGCAAAAATTCACGCGCGCCGTTGCCGCCGCAAGTCCTCAACGCAACCGCACAATGCCTCGCGCGGTGCGGTTGTTGGTGCTTGCCATGGCGGCCAGCGCAGCGATGCAAGGCAGTTACGTTGCACCCGCACGCGCAGCGGCCAGTGACATCGCCGAATCGGCGGCACCGGTGCTCGGTAGTGCGCCCGCAACCAGTGCCGCGCTCGCCGATGGTGATGCGTCGGTGGCTGGCCAAACCGGTGCGTTTACCTACAACTATCCCATCGTGACACCACCGGGTCGTCAAGGCATGGCGCCCAAGCTTGGGCTTAGTTACTCGTCGCAAGGTGGCATTTACGGCACGCTTGCGGCCGGCTGGAATTTGACGATTCCAGATATTCACGAAGACACCTCGCAGGGCCGGCTGGCAACGCACCATAGCCTCGTCGAATCGACCCAAGCGGACCCCAAAGCCGACGATCGTTTCACCAGCTCGATGGCCGGTGGCCGCCCATTTATCAAAGTGACCGAACCCGCCGATGCGGCCGTGTACGGCACCTATCGCGCTCGCAGCGACAGCAGTTACACCCGCTACCAACGCATGGTCCCAAGCGCGGCATTTCGTTGGCGGGCCTTGACCACCGACGGTAGCGTCCACGAATTTGGCGGCGCTAGCGCCAACGCTTGTGCGGCGGTTGTCAGCGAAGGCTATGCACCGCTGACCCGCAGCCTCGATCAGTGGAACAATTCGATCACGTACAATTACGCGTGGGATGCCGACACCGGCGAATGCCGCATCGACACCATTACCTACGGCGCTAATGCCAGCGCCAGCCGGCCGGATTTTGCCAAGATCACGTTTGACTACAACAACCCCATGAAGTGCCCCGGCGCAGGCGTAGCCATCGGTGCCCAAACTGATTGGCGCTCCGGCACAAAAATTGTTACCGGCGCTCGCAGTGTGTATCGCTTACTCATCGAATCACGACCCGGCGGCCTTGGCAACGCGGCGGTTCATACCCGCACGATCAATTTTGTCTACGCCGTGCCAGGCTACGATGGTGGCTTGATGGGCGACGGTTCGCAAGCCACCTGCAACGGTCAGAACACCCCGTACCGCGCGCTGCAATCCATTCAAGAAACGGTCACCGGCACCGGGCTCGCCGCCGTGACGTTGCCGGCGGTGACGTTTGACTATGGCACCGCTGTGATCGACCGTAGCACAGGGCCCTCAAGCGCAATCCTTGGGTTGGGATCGCGTGCAGAAAACGGCGAATCATCGCGACGCCCGGGTGTCACGTACATGTGGACCGATATGAACGGTGATGGCCGCCAGGATCTGCTCACCGCTGCAACGGATCCCGTCGACGGCAATGGCTACATCACCAAGTGCCGTGCGACTTGGTATCCCAGCGGCAACACCTCACAGCCGATGACCATCGACTTGCCGATGCTGCCGTGGGGTGGGTCTACAGGCAAAGGGCTGCCGCAAGACTGCACCTTGAATTATCAATTTGCCAAGCTCGGCAACTACGGGCTAACCTCGAATAATTATCTCAACTACCGCTGGCTTGACACCAACGGTGATGGCCGCACCGACTTGGTGGCCACGCTCGAAACCGTGACCGCCGGTGGGCTGTTCTGGCCAGAGTTACTCAGCGACTACGGCGATCCGTTGCCCTTTGGGTTGCCGCCGCACCCCATCAACGCCAGCGGTCAACGGGTGTGTCCCGCGCCACCGGTCGCACCGGCGTTGTGTGCGCGCTTGCAAAGTACCACCTGTGCTGCCAATCCGAGCAGCAGCGGCAATTGTCCGGTTGGTGCGATCTGCAGCATGAATATGGCCAATATGAGCAGTTGCATCGTCGGCAACCGGGCCTGTGCCATGGATGAAGCCTGGTATCCTGCCTCGACGCCACCGGCCTGGCTCGATGATCCTTACACCGGGCCGTTTGCTCACAATCACCCGTTTCAACGCTGTGGTTTGCATCCGTGGTTCGTCTTTGGCAACACGGTTGATACCAATGGGGTAACAACCCTGGCCACCAACGCCACCATCAAATGGCAGCCGGTCGGGCTCGATTCGGAGCAAGCCGATGATTCGTTGACGGGCAATAATAGTGGCTCGCGCAAAGCTGTGATGGACCTCGATGGTGATGGCTTGTTCGACGGCTTTAA
>JAGPDK010000369.1 GCA_018057605.1 Kofleriaceae bacterium
TCCGATGCCGCGCCATGCTCGGTTGCTCCACTCGCACTACCAGCACCAGCGCCAGCGCCCGTACCTGCGCCAGTTGTATCTGCCAACGCAACACCCATGCCTGCACCGAAAACCAACACACCGATCAACAACAGGTAGGCCCTGCCCGCGCTACCCAACATCAGCCACCCGACTTTCTAACAAATCGATCAGCTGCCCGATAATATCGACCAAGCGAAAATCCGATGGGGTAAAGACCCGCGCAACGCCGGCGGCAAGCAAGGTGTCGCGATCCGCCGGCGGCACAATGCCACCGACCACAACCGGTATGTCACTCGCGCCGCGTGCTGCCATTTCTTGCATCACCGTGTGCGCCAACGCGATGTGCGAACCCGACAACACCGATAAACCGACAATATCGACGGCTTCTTGCACTGCAGTGACCGCCAACGCTGCGGCATCCGAGCGAATACCGGCGAACACAACTTCGAAGCCGGCGTCGCGCGCCGCCACCGCGATCATTTCAGCCCCATTCGAGTGGCCATCGAGGCCCGGCTTGCCGACCAACAACCTGGGCCGATGCCCAGTGCGGGTGGTAAGCGCTGCCACCCGAGCCACCAACGCCGGCCAGGCGGTTTCACTACCGGCCCCGCCGGCCGAGGCCATCGCGCCTTCGATGCCGGTCGCCGCGCGATACTCACCGTACACACTGCGCAACGCCGCCGACCATTCGCCGGTTGTCACCCGCGCATGCGCGCAGGCAATCGACGGTGGCATAATCGATGTCCCGGCTTTCGCTGCGGCCACCAGCGCCGCCAAACTGTCCGCTACCCGGACAGCATCGCGATTGGCCCGAGTCAACGCCAACGCCGCAAGGGCTTCATCAACCACCCCGGCCGGCGCGACAAACTGGCCACCATCAACCCCTTCGAGCAACGGCGACGGCAAACCCTCGGTCCAACGATTGACGCCGACCACGACTTGTTCGCCGCTTTCGATCCGCCGCATGCGGGCCGCCATCGACCGCACTAACTCACGCTTAATATAGCCTGATTCAACTGCAGCGATCACCCCGCCCTGTGCCGCCACCGCTGCCAGCTCTGCTCGCACGCCAGCAACAATGGCCGCGGTTTTGGCGGCGATCACCGGATTGCCGTCGAACAGATCGGCGTATTCGAGCAAGTCGGTTTCATGCGCTAAAATCTGTTGCAGCCGCAGCGCCCATTGTTGATCCCACGGTCGCGGCAACGACAACGCTTCGTTCCACGCCGGCAACTGCAACGCTCGGCACCGGGCATTTTTCGACAACGTCACGCCGAGCGCCGAAAGCAAAATGCGCCAGGCATTGTTTTCTGGTTGTGGCTCGGTGAGCCCCAGCGAATTGACCTGCACGCCGTAACGAAACTGCCGCAGCTTGGCATCGGTGACGCCGTACCGCTGTACGCAAAGCTCATCCCAAAGCTCTGCGAACGCGCGCAATTTGCACATTTCTTCGACGAAGCGCACGCCAGAGTTCACAAAAAAACTAATCCGCCCAACGCACGTCGCGAACCCGGCGGCATCAAGCTGGCCACGTGCCTTGACCAGATCCAGCACGCCGATCGCGTCGGCTAACGCGTACGCCACCTCTTGCACCGGCGTCGCGCCAGCTTCCTGCAAATGATAGCTGCAAATATTCGAAGGATTCCAAGCTGGCAAATTGCCGACGCAGTACTCGTAGGTGTCGGCGATCAAACGCAACGACGGCTCGGGCGGAAAGATGTACGTGCCACGCGCCAAGTATTCTTTGATGATGTCGTTTTGGGTGGTGCCACGCAGCGTTGCCAACGGCACGCCACGCTCTTGCGCCAACGCCACATACAACGCCAGCAGCCACGGCGCGGTGGCATTGATCGTCATCGAGGTATTCATTTGTTCGAGCGGTAAGCCATCGAACAGCACCCGCATATCATCGAGCGAACTGATCGGCACGCCAACTTTACCGACCTCCGGCAACGCCATCGGATGATCGACATCGTAGCCACACTGCGTTGGCAAATCGAAGGCAATCGATAACCCGGTTTGCCCAGCTGCGAGATTTTGCCGGAACAACGCATTCGACGCGCGCGCACTTGAATGTCCGGCGTAGGTTCGAAAGATCCAAGGTGCATCGCGCATGTGTGGCGCAAGATACCGTGAAGTCCAGCGAAACGATACCTTGGCGCAGTTTTCGCTACGCTGCTAGCGCAGCTGGAGCGACGGTGGCGTAAACGCCACGCTTGATGTTCTGCCGAATGGTGAGGGCTTCGCGCACCACGTTGATCATGTCTTTGATAGGATTGATCTTCGACCGCGCATCGTCCTGCCAATACACGCCAACTTCTTCGATGAGGTAACCACGGCGCTTGGCCAAGGCCAGGATTTCTAAGTCAAAGGCCCAGCCGTCGATGCGGGCGCGGCAGAACAAATCGCGCGCGGCTTCAGCGGTAAACGCCTTGAAACCGCATTGAGTGTCATTGACGCCTGGCACCAACGTGCGTTGAATCATGCGATTGCATAACCGGCTCCACATACGGCGATACAAGGGTTGTTTAACATCTGACGACGAACCGGCCACGTAGCGTGAGCCAATCGCGATTTCGGCGCGACAACTAATGATAGGGGCCAATAACTTGGGCAATTCTTCCGGCGGCATCGAACCATCGGCATCACACATGACGCGAATCTGACCGCGCGCCGCCAACATCCCGATGCGCACTGCACTACCCTTGCCGCGATTTTGTGGCGACCGCACCACGCGCAAGCCAGGCATGGTAGCAGCAAGGGCTTCGACCACCGCGATGGTGTCATCTTTGGAGCCGTCGTCGACGACTACCATTTCCCAACGCAGCGGTTGGTTGATCAAAAATGCATGCAGCCGCGTCAGCGTTGGGGTAATGCGCAGCGCTTCGTTGTAGGCCGGAATCACGATCGACAAATCAACGAACAACTGGGTGAGCGGGATAACGTTGCTGCGAACTTTCGACATACATACTCCTTAAAAAACCGACCAACGGATCAACCACACGAGGTAAAACTTAGGCACGCGACAACGCGGTCGCGGATTGTGATGCATGTAAGCCCGGCACGACTGAGCGCCGCGCCTGCCGCGAAAACACCACCAGCTTTTGCGCTGGAAACGTCCACACTAAAAACACCAACGCTGCACAGGCGATTTTGGCCAGTTGGTACGGCACGCCCATCCACACCGAGGCGATGTGCATGCTGACCGCCATCAGCACCGCGGTAACCGCCACCACGCTGGCGAAGCGCAGCAATTGGCCAGCCGAAGCTGGTGTGCGATCGGCAAACGTGACCTTTTTGTTCCAGACGTAGCCCAGGGCACCACCGGCCGCGACACCACAGGCCGCCGCAACGGCGATGCTGTTGTGGCGTGAAACCAGCGCTAACACGCCCAAATCAAGCCCGGTAGACAGTGCGCCACCGGCCGCGGCTACTAGTTGTTGTTTGGACAATGCCTTCATGGCAGATAGCTAAAGCAGCTCTCGTGCCAGTGGTTCGACCTCTGCAAGTATTTGTATTTGCTGATTCAAGGGATCAAATGACGGTAGTAGCCGGCAGAATTTCACCGCTTGGTTGCGTCACCTTTCACCAGTTCAACCACCGCTGGCCCGAAATGGAGCGAACGAGCGGACGCTCGAAGCGGGGCCGTAGCGCTGCGTAACAATGATCTCATCGCTGGCATTGCCTCGGACACAGTGATACACGGCGCTGGCCGACTAAACCCGGCATTCGATGCGCCCATATGGGCGTTTAGCACTCATAGCAGTAGCAGGCCCCATGTCAGGAATTCGTAACGTCGCCATTATCGCTCACGTCGACCACGGTAAAACCACCTTGGTCGATGGGTTGCTCAAACAAGCCGGCACTTTTCGTACGGGTGAAGTTGTGGCGGAACGCGCCATGGACTCCAACGACCAAGAGCGCGAGCGCGGCATTACGATTTTGTCGAAGTGCACCTCGGTGACCTGGAAAGGCACTCGCATCAACATCGTTGATACGCCAGGGCACGCTGACTTCGGTGGCGAAGTTGAGCGCGTGCTCGGCATGGTTGACGCGGTGGTGTTGTTGGTTGATGCCTACGAAGGCACCAAACCACAAACCCGCTTCGTGACCAAAAAAGCCTTTGACCTTGGCTTGCCAGCCATTGTCGTTGTTAACAAGATCGATCGCCCAAGCGTTGAGCCACATAAAGTGATGGACTCGGTGTTTGAGCTGTTTGTGTCGCTTGGCGCCACCGACGCGCAACTCGATTTCCCAGTGATTTACGCCTCGGGCCGTCAAGGCTGGGCCATCAAAGAACTTGGCGACGAACGCGTTAACCTGTCGCCTTTGCTCGACATGATCGTCGAAAAAGTCGCGCCAGCAGCTGGCGACATTGACGCACCGTTGTTGATGCAAGTCGCGACCCTCGACTACGACGACTACTTGGGCTTTATGGCCATTGGTCGCATGCGTGCTGGCCGCGCCAAAGTTGGCGACCGGGTTTTGCTATCGCACCGCGACGGCAAAAAAGAAGAATTCCGCGTGCAAAAAGTGCTGGGCTTTCAAGGCCTCAAGCGCTTTGAATTAGCCGAAGCGTTTGCCGGCGACATCGTTGCCTTTACCGGGATGGCCGAGCTCAACGTTGGTGAAACCATCTCGTCGATCGCCAACCCAATTGTGTTGCCGTTGCTCAAGATCGACCCACCAACGATTACCATGAACTTCCGTGTTAATGACGGGCCGTTCGCTGGCACCGAAGGCAAGTACGTAACGTCGCGCAACATTCGCGATCGTTTGTTCCGCGAAATCAAAGCCAACGTCGCACTCAAAGTCGAAGACACCAATGAAGCTTCGATGTTCAAAGTTTCAGGCCGTGGCGAGTTGCACCTCTCGGTGTTGATCGAAACCATGCGTCGCGAAGGCTACGAGCTGTGCGTTTCGCAACCGCAAGTCATCACCATCACCGGTGAAAACGGCGAAGTGCTTGAGCCCTACGAAGACGTGGTGGTTGACACCGAAGAAGCATACGTCGGGCCGGTGATCGAAGAACTCGGCCGCCGCATGGGCATCATGCGCGAAATGGGTCCAGCTGGCCCAGGCCGCACCAAACTCGAATACCGCATGCCCGCCCGTGGCCTCATCGGTTACCGCTCGCAATTTATGACCGACACCCGCGGTACCGGCACGCTGTACACCATCTTCGCCGAATACGGACCATGGGCCGGAACGATGCGCGGCCGGCAAAACGGTGTGCTCATCTCCAGCGAAATGGGCGAAACCAATGCGTACTCGCTCTACACGCTGCAAGAGCGCGGCATTTTGTTCACGGGCCCAAGCGTACGCAACTATGCTGGGATGATCATCGGCATCAACGCCCGTGACAACGACTTGGTGGTGAACGCCAACAAGACCAAAAAACTCACCAACATTCGGTCGGCCGGTGCCGACGAAAAATTGATTTTGGTGCCACCAAAACAATGCACGTTGGAATACGCGCTTGAGTTCATCAACGACGACGAACTAGTCGAAATTACGCCTGAGAGCATTCGGTTGCGCAAGATGGTGCTCGATCACAACGAGCGCAAGCGTCACGAGAAGAAGTCGTCGTCACAGCTTGACGACTAGTAGCACCCAAACGTCCAATCAAACGCGGTCTGCGGGTTGCCCCTGCTGGCCGCGTTTTGCGTTTCGGCACGGGCGCAATAAACCTCGACCCAGCGCGCGACCTCAATGCGGTAACTTAGCGAAGCAGCGTCGCCTAGGAAATTTTCCGACAGCAGCACTGCAGCCTATGTACGCGTGTTGAGTACACGTAACTCACGTAATAGGTATTACACATGTGAGCAGCATTTTTGCGGTCAGATCAATTGCGCGCACATTGGAAACACGATAAGTATGGGCTTCTTATGTTCGCGCGAGGGGCGCGAACACTAAGGGGGGATTTTTCGATGTTTCAAAAACGGCTACTGCTGAGCGCATTGCTGCTATCCACGTTAAGTTTTGCTTGTGGGAATTCTGACCCAAGCACCGACGAAGATGTCACTGAATCGAGCACCACCCAAGCGGTGACGTTCAACCCACCGGGTGCACAGACCTATAC
>JAGPDK010000022.1 GCA_018057605.1 Kofleriaceae bacterium
CACGCTGCACAGCGCAATCCCCACGCTGGCCAAGCCGGCCGCGGCCACGCTGGCCAACCGTTGGCTGCCGGCGTCGGTGCGCCGGCGGAACCCCAACCAGCCCAAGGCCACGCCAAACATCGCTAACCCAAGGCCGACAAACGGCGCAACACCTGGCAGCCCGGCTGCGGCCAGGGCCCCCACCGCAAAGGCCAATGCAAGGCGACTCATGGTGCGACGCTACCGGGCCTGCTCGTAGCGGCCAAGTTTTTGGCGATGGCAGGGGCGCCACGCGCCGCGCGAGCATCGGACGTACCGTCGTAGTGCCCGCAAGGTCGCGTCGCAGCAGGCATTTTAAACCATTCGGTGTGCTTGGGCGCGGGGCCGGTGACCTAGGGCGGGAAAGGCCCCCAGATACCCTTGTTATTGTGGCCCGCATTGGCTAAAGGTAGCTTGATGTTGGCCGAACCAAATGCTACCGACCCGGTCCGGGCCGGTTTTTGCGCCATCATTGGGTTTCCCAACGTCGGCAAATCGACGTTGCTCAACCGCTTGTTGGGCACCCATATCGCAGCGGTGTCCGGTAAACCACAAACCACGCGGGATCGAATTCTCGGTGTGCATCATGTTGAGGACGGCGTGGGTGAACCGCCGTTGCCAGCCCAGATTGCTTTTGTCGACACCCCGGGCATGCAAGACGGTCACGGGCCGTTGCGTCGCTATATGCGTGACGAAGCCGTTGCTGCCGCGAGCGATTGTGATGTGGTGCTGCTGGTGATCGACGCTAACGATTATTCCGGCCGCGTGCCCGAACGATTGGACCAACCCGACGCATTACTGATCGCCAACGCCATGCGGGCGCACCCTTGCATCGTCGCGATTAACAAGACCGATAAGGTTGGCAAGCCAGAGTTGCTACCGCTCATCGAGAGCTGGGCCAAAGTTGCCAACACCGGCATTGTGGTCCCCATTTGTGCACAAAGCGGTGAAGGTGTAGATGCGTTGGTGCGCGAAATCGCAACACGGTTGCCGGTCGGCCCCGCCTTGTTTCCGGCCGATATGGTCACCGATCGTCCGGAGCGGTTCATTGCCGCAGAAATTATTCGCGAGCAGCTGTATCACCAGCTCGGCAAAGAATTGCCCTATGCGTGTGCGGTGCAGATCGAATCGTGGAGCGAACGCGCACACCAAAAAGATCTTGCGATCAGTGCCGTTATTGTTGTGGAGCGCGAATCGCAAAAAGCGATCGTGGTTGGGCGCGCTGGTTCACGCATCCGCGAGCTCGGTATCGCGGCGCGTCAGGCGCTGGCGGCCTCGATCGGCAAGCCGGTGCACTTGAAGTTGTTTGTTAAAGTTGTCGACGAGTGGAGCCGCGGCGATGTGTCGTTGCGCAAGCTTGGTTACGGCAATTCTGGAGACGTATGACCGCATTAGTGGCTGTCGTTGGTCGGCCCAATGTGGGTAAATCAACGTTATTTAATCGTTTAGTTGGCGGACGACCGGCCTTGGTGCATGACACCCCCGGCTTAACCCGTGATCGTCGTTACGGCGATGTTGACTATTTTGGTCGCAAGTTTCGCTTGGTCGACACCGGCGGCCTTGATCCTGAAGCCGAAACCGATGTCATCGGTGCCGGGATTCACCGCCAAGCGCTGCGGGCCATCGACGAAGCGGACGCGGTCTTATTGGTTGTTGATGCCAAAGCTGGCATTGCGCCGCTTGATCGCGCGATAGCGAAAAAACTGCGCGCTACCGGGCGTCCCATTTTTCTGGTGGTGAACAAAGTTGATCACCCGACGCGCGACGCGTTGGTGCCGGAATTTTTCGCCATGGGCCTGGGCCAACCGTATGCGGTGTCGGCTTCGCACGGTCGTGGCATTGATGACCTCCTCGATGCGGTCTGTGAAAAGCTCGCGATCGAAACCAATCACAACGAAGATCCAGCGGTGGCACCGTTCGTTGCGAGCGCTGCACGTAGCAGTGCTGCCGCGGCGGCCCATCTCGTTGATGATGCTGATGACGCCGATGCGGAAGAATATAGCTATGGCGACGAGCGCGATGCCGAAGCGAGCGATACCGAAGGCGGCGCTGGCGACGGTGAAGGTGTTGCCGCTGGTGATCGTAAGCCAAATTGGCGTGCAACGCGGCATGATCCGAATCGGCCGCTGCGGGTCGCGTTTGTCGGGCGGCCAAACGCCGGCAAATCGTCGCTGACCAATCGGCTCGTCGGCGAGGAGCGCTCGTTGGTGCATGATGTCGCCGGTACCACGACGGACCCCGTCGATAGTGAGTTCTCGATCGGCCACAAGAAATACGTTTTGGTGGATACCGCAGGCATCCGCAAGCGCGCCAAAGTTGACGAAGACATTGAAAAGATTGCCGTGTCGATGGCAATTTCGCAGATCGATCGCGCCGACGTTGTCGTGTTGGTGATCGATGCGCTCACCGGGCCATCGGAGCAGGATGCGCGTTTGCTCGGCATGATCGAAAAAGCCGGCCGCGCTGCCATCATCGCGATGAACAAGTCGGATCTCGTGGCTACCCCGTTGGCTCGGGACAAGCTCAAAGAAGCCGTCACCGACAATTTTCACTTTGTCACCTGGGTGCCAGTGGTGAATCTATCGGCGATTCGCGGCGACGGCGTTGATCGCTTGATGGATATGGTCAACCAAGTGGCGGCGCAGCACATGCGGCGTATTGCAACTGCGCAACTCAACAAGTTCTTCGCCGAAGTTTGTGAAGTGATGCCGCCGCCGATTTATCGGGGCCGCAATGTACGAGTGTATTATCTGACCCAAGCGACATCACGGCCACCAACCTTCTTGATGTGGGCCAATAATCCGCAGGGCATTTCGCCGTCGTATCGTCGCTTCGTGGTGAATCGGTTGCGTGAGCGTTATGGCTTCCGAGGCACCCCGTTGCGCTTGTTACTGCGGGCCAAAGAAGGTGTGGAAGAACAAGAATTGCGCAAAGCCGCGCGCGGCGCAGCCAAGGCCAAACGCAAGGTTCGCAAGTTCGCATAATTCCCACCGGACCGTGCCCGACGGTCTCGCTCACGACGACGCGCCGTCAGCGTTGTTCTTGCAACGCACGCTGCGCGCACCGTTCGCGATCGCTAGAATGTCTGATCAGCAAAGTGAAACAGGATGTACGTCGGCGCGCTGCTGGTTGGATCCACGACCAAAGCGCCGTCGACATTCGTGGCCGTGCGGTGCACTAGGTGGGCTCCTGACGCAAACGTGCCGCCGGTGCTGGTTGCAAAAACTGCAATTGGCGCACCGATGGTCAATGCATCCGCGACCCGGCGCGACGCAGCCGCGAGCGCAGTGGGCTGCCACGCCGCGTCGCCACTGTGCACCCCTAAATCATTGACGTAATCGAGCTGTACGTTGGGGTGCCAGCCTTCGGCGAACGCCGGCCCGACCAAGGCATGGGGCAGGGCCCGCATGCGAATCTCGGCAATCGAGCCATTGGATTCAACGTTCACGACCATACGATAGATCGCGTTGTTGAATCGTACTTGCACGACAACGTGATCGTTATTGGCTTGCACGCAACGGATATTGCCGGGTTCGACGACCGCGGTGATGATCGCATCGACGCGACCATGCGCATTGGTCATCGCATTGCCAAACGTCGCCGAGCACAACGCATCTTTGGCCAACGCGGCGTCACGTTGCGCATCGGCCAGCGCACCATCTGGCGCGACGCCGGTGGGCTGGCGACACGCGCTCGCACCCGCGACGGCGCCAATCAGCGCTGCAAGTATCGCTATTGCTCGGCGGCGGCGCACGCCTGAGTCTACCTGAGCTCAACCTGCACGCCTAGGCCGAACCGTGCGGGGCCCGTGGCGCGCACCGTCAGACGATAAAAAAGCGGCCCATCATGCCGTGGTCTTCGTGTTCGAGGATGTGGCAGTGAAACATGTACGGCGAAGCCGCATCGGCCACGCTATCAAAATGCAGTAACAAGCGCACCGTTTGATTAGGCGGAATAATTACGGTGTCTTTCCAACCCTGGAGGTGTGGCAGCGGTGCAGCGCCTGCAACGTCGACGACTTGAAACTGTTGGTTGTGAACGTGCAGTGGGTGCGCCATGCCGGAGGTGTTTACAACCTCCCACACTTCGACGCTGCCGCGCGCGATGCGAAAGTCGATTGCCGCAGGGACGTTGGCCAAGTCAAGCATGCGTGCGCCATTGATGGTGACGTTGCCCATCGCCATCGCTAACGTGAGTCGGCGGGTAGTTGTGGCCAGTGCGACGTTCGGTGCGGTAATGGGCGCAAACACGCTCGGCGGCACAACCTCGGTCATGAGCGGCGGTCCGACCACGATCGTCATGATGTCGAACGCTTCGCGATCTCGGGTATCGGCGAGATTGGATCCCATCTGACCAGCGAAGAGTTGGCTGTACGATTCATTTGAAAAACTGCGCAATTTGAATTCGCTGCCGGTGGCGTCGTTGCGTAGGTCCAGCAAGATTTCGGCTCGCTCGCCCGGCCCGAGCAGCAACCGCTTGCTGGTCAGCGGCGCGGCTAGCAGGCCGCCGTCGCTGGCAATTTGTTGAAATGCGCGATCGTCGCCGAACCCCAGCAGGTAATTGCGCGCGTTCGAGCCGTTGAGCAAACGTAGGCGAACCCAGCCTTGCGGTAGCGTGCCGCGTGGCGAGACCTTGCCGTTGACCAGCATGATGTCGCCTTTGAGGCCGGCCATCATATCGTGCATCGCGAGGCTGCCACCGCTTGAATACGGGTGGCTTCCGTCCGCAAACAACCGTCGATCTTGCAGCACCAACGGGAAATCATCAATGCCATATGTGGTTGGCAACTGTAACTCGGGTGCGGCTGGGTCGTCGATTTGGATCAAGCCGGCCATCCCCATGTAGACCTGACGGCCGGTCGCATGCATTTGATGCGGATGGTACCAGGCGGTCGTTGGCCGTTGAACCACGTCGAATTCGCTGACCCACGTAGTCCCCGGTGCGATGGGTTGATAAGGCCCGCCGTCGGCGCGGGCGGGCAGCTCGATGCCGTGCCAGTGCAGCGTCGAGGTTTCGCTCAAACCGTTGCTAACTTCGATGCGGGTGCGCTCGCCTCGGCGTAGGCGCAGCGTTGGCCCAAGGTAGTCACCATTGATGCCGTAGGTGGCCGTTGGGGCGTCGGGAACCCAGGTCACGGTGCCGGGTTGCATCTGCAGGCGAAAGACCCGAACACCTGCGATCAGCTCACCTTCGAGCTGCGCAGGAATGGGCAGTGCATCGCCCGTGCTTGGTTCAGTGGCAGGGACATTGTCGCCGCAGCCAGCGTGCGAGGGCAGTAACAGGCTGGCACTGGCCAGCCCGCATAACTGCAAAAAGCTCCGACGCGGCAGCGTGACCGGGCCGGGCACATCACGAACATGGGTCATTAGCAATGAGTACCTGATGTTTGGCAAAAAAGATTCGATGTCACCGGCTTCGATGACACTGAAATCCCGCTATCTGCCACCGCAGATCGCGCGTCGGTGACCGCCCGCGATCGTGCTTGTTTGCGTTAACCGTCCGCAGCCCGTTGCCGGGTTAGCGTTGTTCGATGGGCACGAACGTGCGCGCCGTTTCGCCGGTGTAGATTTGCCGAGGACGGCCAATCTTGGTCTCTGGATTTTCGACCATTTCTTTCCAGTGCGCAATCCAACCCGGCAACCGCCCGATGGCAAACATGACGGTAAACATGTTGGTTGGAATACCCATGGCTCGGTATAAAATGCCCGAGTAGAAATCGACGTTTGGATACAACTTCTTCGAGATGAAATAATCGTCTTTGAGCGCGATTTCTTCCATGCCTTTGGCGAACTCAAGCATTGGGTCGTTGATGCCCAAGTGCTCCAACACCTCGTCGGCCATTTTCTTCAAGATCTTGGCGCGAGGGTCGTAGTTTTTGTAAACGCGATGGCCAAAGCCCATCAGGCGGCGGTTGCCACGCTTGTTTTTGACGTCGTCAATAAACTTCTTGTAGTCACCGCCGGCGGCTTTGACTTCTTCGAGCATTTCAATCACGGCTTGGTTGGCACCACCGTGCAACGGCCCCCACAAGGCTAAAATGCCCGACGCGATCGCGGCGTAGACGTTGGCACCTGAGCTGCCAACCATGCGGACCGTCGAGGTCGAGCAGTTTTGCTCGTGATCAGCATGCAGAATCAGTAATTGGTTCAAGGCTTTTTCGAGCACCGGTGAGACTTCGTAGTCTTCGGCTGGCACCGCGAACATCATGTGCAGAAAGTTCGCGCAGTAACGCAGCGAATTTTTCGGGTACATCACCGGTTGGCCGATGCTCTTTTTGTAGGAGAACGCAGCGAGCGTCCGGACTTTCGACAACGCCCGTGAGATGTGCAAATCCATCTCGGTGGTGCGGTCGAGGCAGTCAGGGTAATACGCCGATAACGAGGTTACCATGGCCGACAACACCGCCATGGGGTGGCTGGTCGGTGGGTAACCTGCGAAAAAGTTTTGCATGTCCTCATGAATGAGGCTGTGATACGTCAACTTTTTCGAGAACGCATCGCGCTCGGTTTTGGTTGGCAACTTACCGTTGATCAGCAAATAGCTGGTCTCGATGAAGTCCGATTTCTCGGCCAAATCTTCGATTGCATAACCACGATAGCGCAGGATGCCCTTCTCGCCGTCGAGGTAGGTGATCGCACTTTGGGTCGAGCCGGTATTCATGAAACCGGAATCCATCGTGATGTACCCGGTCTTATCGCGCAGGGTGCGGATATCGATCGCGTGCTCATTTTCAGAGCCGACGATCACGGGCAACGTGACTTCTTTGCCATCGGGCAGGGTTAGTTTTGCGGTCGACGCGGACTCAGACATGCGTTTTCCTCTATCTCTCGGTTAGCCAAACAAATAGCGCTAAGCGGCCGGACATTACCTGATTTAATGCACCGCGGCAGGCCTGGCACGGCAAAAAACTAACGCAAAACATCATCCGTGGTTAGTCTTGGCCGATGCCTGCTGCGCGGTGGTACGTCTATGTATTGAAATCTGCGCGGACGAGCCGCACCTATGTCGGGATTGCGCTGGATGTGGCGCAACGGCTGCTGCAACACAACGGCGAGCGTCCAGCTGGTGCCAAATCGACCCGCGCTGGACGACCGTGGCTGATTGTGCTGGTGCACGGCCCGTTTCGTACACGGGCACGGGCGCAGCGCATCGAATATGCAATCAAACAACGCCGAGGGCCGGCGCGATTCGCGAGCAGCCTACCCAAACTGCCCAAATTGCAGAAATCGCCGAAGCATCATTCCAAGAAGAAGGACCCGCCACTGCGCGACGAGCCGAACGGCGTGTTGAAGCGGTAAGTATAGCCCAACCCAAACGTGGCGTAGCTGAAGCCTTCAAACATCGCGGTTGTGTTTTCGAGCGTGCCCGAGAGCGCGACATTAAAATCAAGCGAGGCTTGCAGTAAATGTTCGCCACGGCTGCCCAGGGCATACCCAACCGAGGCACCTGCATACAAACCAGTCCCTGAAATTCGCGCATTGGTAGTCGTTGGGTCCGACAGCGTGTAGCCAGCGAGTCCGACGATCGGGGTAATCACTAGCCGGTTAAGTGGCACGTGTTTGTAAAGCCCGATGCCGACATTGGCCAGGTCGGCCGACTCGCTGTTGGCGTAGTCGCCACTCACGGTGAATAAGTCGATACGGAGCTGCGCACCGACACCGATTTGCGGTGCAAACAGGTAATCGCCATGAAGTCGAAGCCCGGCCACGTTGATCGACTGCTCGGTGTCGTGGGTGGTGCCCGAGCCACCAGCGAAGCTGCCGCCCAAGGTCCAGGTGTAGACGTGTTTCGGGGTTTCGACGATCTGCGGAAGCAACGGCGGCTTGCCCACTGCTGGTGGTTGACCAACGCCGGTCGGAGTGCCGTTGGGAGTGCCGTTGGGCGTGCCGTTGGGCGTGCCGTTGGGCGTGCCGTTGGGATCGCCGGTCGGATTGCCGGTCGGATTGCCGTTGGGGTCGCCATTAGGCGTACCGTTCGGGTTCGGGTTGGGATCAACCTCGTCGTACAGCCGCACGTTTTGGTTGCGCGCTTCGGTTCGGATCTTCGCAATCATTTTGCTGATTTTGTCAGCGGTTTTGGCATCAGGGTTTCGGCCGTTGGCGTCGTTACAGGACTTCAACGAAGCGTCAAACTTACCTTCTTGAAACAGCGAGTTGCAGAGGTTGAGCGCATATTTAGCCTGTGGTGACTTCTCGGCTGCCTGCGCAAACTTGGCACTCGCACCGGCAAAATCGCTGGCGTACATTGCTTGTTTACCGGCTTCGTTAGCAGCTGCGGCATCTGCTTCGTTGTCGGCATAGGCCGACGAGGGCAGGGCTACCAGCGCAGTGGCAGGTGCTAGCGCAAATGTGCTAGCGAGAACAAAACGCAGTGATCGAAAACCATAAGTCATTGTGATCCGTCTCCAAAAATATGACGAGGCCTAGCTAGGAACGTACCATTGATTGGTGCGCGAAATTGGGTTGCAGGTGCCGATGTCGTGCGCGATCGCACTGGCCCCAAAGTGGAGCGAACGAGCGAACGCTCGGAGCGGGGCCATTGCCTCAGCGCTTGCGCAATGCGCGTTGAATCATTTCGGAGGCGACCATGCTGCCTTTGAGCCGCCAATTTTCACTGTTACCAAGCACGACAGAAACCGAAATCTCAGGATCTTGGGCGGGGGCAAAGCCAACGAACCACGAGAACTGCATGGGAAATGGGTCGTTGCTCGATAGGGTGCCAGTTTTGCCGGCGGCCGTGAGCCCAACCGGAAATCCGACATGCCGGCGAAACGCTCGGGCCGCGCTGCCGACTTCGCAGGTCTGGCGCATCATGTCAGCGACGGTGCGGGCGGTTGCGGCAGGGATTGCTTGGGTGCTTGGACGGGGGCCGAGTTCGGTGACCTGGCCCTGGCGGTCGCGCACGGCACGAACGATGTAAGGCGTTACCCGCACGCCGGAGGTGGCCACCGTATTCGCAATTTGCACGCCGCCCAAGGCCGATAGTCTCGACCCGCTGAACCCCGCGGCGTTCTGCGCAAACGTCAAATCTTTTTCGGCACTGAGCGAGATTTGGCCGATCAGCCCGGGCAATTCACTCGCCGAAGCTTGGCCAAATCCAAATGCGGCGGCGGCTTGTGCTAAATCTTGCGGCAGTAATTTTTGGTAAGCTAACTTGGCCATAATCGCATTTTGCGAATGCGCGATACCGAAGGTTAACGATTCACAACTGCCATCGCTCGGGCGGTCGACCAAGTTGCTGGCGACTACCGAGCGAATCCCGCCGTGGTAACAAACTTTCTGGTTGGGCCGGACGCCATTGTTGACCAACGCGGTGCCAGTGATAACTTTGAAAACCGAAGCCGCCGGCGCCCAGGTGTCGGTGGCAACTTTGTAATCGATGACCGCGTTGTTGGGATCTGCAAATTGCTCAGGCTCGTCGCCGGTAGGTTCGAGGCGTTGACCGGCCAACGCAGCGATGGCGCCATTGGTACGCATCGCAACGATTGCACCACGAGGTGCCGCGGCTTGTCCGAGCAAGGCTTCGGCTTTGTGTTGCAGCTGCGGTTCGAGCGTTAAGATAGCCACGTTGCCGTCGGGCAGCGGCGCTTCGTAATGATCGCCGACCAACTGCATTTGATTCAAATCGGGGCGCATGGCGAGCGCAGTCTCGGGTGCGGCGGCGCGCCGGGCGGGTTGCTCGGTGGTTAACCGTCCGCCGGCTACGCTCGCCGATAGCGCGGGTGCGCCACCGCGATTTTTGGCAGCGGTGAAGCCGGCCACGGCGACACCCGTGGCGAGAATAAGCAAGCGTCCCTTCATGCTTCGATTTTTATAGAGCGATCGCGTGCGGTGGGCCAATTTTCGGCGATCGCGTGCATCCGGATTCGCACCGGACCAGCTGCCCTGCTAGGGTCCGGCCATGCAAAATAGCCTTCCCTTGGCCATCCGACTTGGTGGCCTGGTCAGTAATGCCGCTGCAGCGCGGCTTGCGAGTCAAGCGCATCGTCAAGCGGGCGCCGTGCGCACCATTGCCAGCCGCCGTGCGAGTGGTGAAATTGGCTTTTTAGATTTGCCCGATAGTGCGGCTTCGCGGGCCGCCGCGCGCGCCTGCATGGCGTACGTCGCTGCACTGTCGAGTGACATTGATACCGTGGTGATTCTCGGGATTGGTGGTTCCAGCCTCGGCCCTAAGGCGTTGTATTCGGCCCTGGCCGAGCCCTTCGACACGTTGCGTGTGCGCACGCCAGGTATGCCGCGCCGGTTGTTATTTGCCGATAATATCGACCCGGTAACATTTGCAGCGCTGCTCGAACGCGTTGACCTTCGTCGTACGCTTTGGAATGTGGTGACCAAATCCGGTGGCACGGCCGAAACCGCGGCGCAATTGTTGATCGTTCACGAAAAATTGGTAGCTGCGCTTGGCGCCGAACAGGCCCGCCACCACATTGTCTGCACGACGGATCCTACCAAAGGGGCGCTGCGGGCTACGGCCACGGCGCAAGGGCTCACCGCATTTGATGTGCCGGCCTCGATTGGTGGTCGATTCTCAATGTTAACTCCAGTCGGCTTATTGCCGGCGGCCCTCGCGGGCTTGGATGTCATGGGCTTGCTCGACGGTGCTACTGCGATGCGCGATCGCGTGTTGAGCGAAGATATCGCTGAAAATCCGGCGTTAGCCTTGGCCGCGGTTTTACACGACCAACAAAACGTCGACGGCCGGCCGATGGTTGTCATGATGTCGTACGCCGATGGCTTGTACGATAGCGCCGATTGGTTTCGGCAACTTTGGGCTGAGAGCCTTGGTAAAGAACATGGCAGCGATGGCCAGGTGGTGCGGGTCGGGCCAACGCCAATCGCCGCGCGTGGCGCGACCGACCAACACAGTCAGTTGCAATTGTATGCCGAAGGCCCCGACGACAAATCGTATCTTTTTTTGTCGGTAGCGCAACGCAGTCGCGACGTTGCGATCGCTAATACCGCCTTGGCAGCGAGTCAAAGCGAATATGCGTACCTTGGCGGTCGCAGTCTTGGCCAATTGCTCGATGCTGAATTGCTCGGCACGGTCGCGTCGCTGCGCGGTCGCGGTCGTCCGGTTGGGCAAATCATTTTGCCGCAGCAAGATGCTGCGGCGTTGGGGGCTTTGGTGATCTTGCTCGAAGCTGCAACTGCCTACGCGGGCCCGTTGTACGGTGTTGATCCATTTGACCAGCCGGGCGTTGAGCAAGCCAAACAGTTGGCGTTTGCAGCGCTCGGTCGGCCGGGTTACACCGCACATGTCAGTATTCCAGAGAGTGACAATGTTCGGTTCAGCTATTAGCAGCGACGGAGCGGGCCCATTGACCGAATGGGCAATCGTCGACAGGCGACGCGGCGGCCGTGGATGGGGCGCGGCGGCGCTGGCGCTGGCTCTGGCGGCCTGCGGCAGTCGAAGCAGCCGCGTGACGTTACCGACCCAAGCGATGGCGCGGCCCGCCCTTGCGGTAGGTTCGTGTGGCACGCCGGAGCACGATGGCGTGCTTAACCCACAGCCTAGCGCTGTGCGTCTCGAACGGGCCGATCGCGATCTTAACGGTGATGGGCACGTCGAACTGGTCGCGGTCGATCGATCGCTGTGCGACCGCGTGGGCAACTGTCATTGGAACGTCTTTGCTTCGGCCGCAAGCACCCAGCGCGATACCTGCCAACGATTTTTGGGCACTGTCGCCGGTGTAACGTTACAGGTGTCGACCGACGACAACCCAGGCGATCAGGGCTTTGCACCAGTGCGCGCATTTTGGCAGCTCGGTGAGGGCAGGGTGTTGGTGCAAAGTTATCTTTTCTCGGCCGGCGGCTATCGGGTAACTGATGCGTTGGTCTGCCAACGTGCAGCGGCCGGCGCAGGTGACACGCTGAGCTGTGCTGAAGCCTTGGCAAAGTAACCCTGTTCGGGCTTGCCAGTGGCGGCCGCTTTCCTGATACAATCGAGCACAACGTGACCGACTCGGGGCGGAATAAAACAGTTGTTACCGCGATCTCCAAGATCAGCGAACGGCCGGTGTCGAAAGAGGCTTGCCTCGTCTACATCCACGGGCTCGAGCTGGGCAAAAAGTACAACCTGAATCGACCGCAAATCATCATCGGGCGGTCGTCGAAGGCCGATATTCACATCGATCAAGAAGCGGTTTCGCGCAACCACTGCAAGATCATCAACACTGGTAACGCAATTTTATTGCGTGACGTCGGATCCACCAATGGGACCTACGTCAACGATGAGATGATCGATGAGTACGTGTTGCGCGATGGTGATTTTATTAAAGTCGGCCGGGTAATTTTTAAGTTCCTGAGCGGCAACAATATTGAAAACGCGTATCACGAAGAGATCTATCGCTTGACCACCGTCGACGGGCTAACCCAGGTGTTTAATCGGCGGTATTTTGTCGAAACCCTCGAACGTGAAATTGGGCGGGCGCTGCGTTATCGCCGAGACTTGTCGCTGATCATGTTCGATATCGATTCGTTCAAAGCGGTGAATGACACCTACGGCCATTTGGCTGGCGATCATGTGCTCAAGCATCTCGCCACCGTAGTCAAAACCCGCATTCGCAAAGAAGATGTGTTGGCTCGCTACGGCGGCGAAGAATTCGCCATTCTGTTACCGGAAATCGATCATCATAATGCGATGGCCTTTGCCGAGAAGGTTCGGGTTTTGGTGGAGCAGTCGCCCTGCAAATTTGAGCAACACTTAGTGAACTTGACGGTGTCGGTCGGGGTTGCCGCACTGTGCGGTGATATCGAGGACGCACAAGCCTTTATCAAAATCACCGACGATAATCTGTACGCTGCGAAAGGCCGCGGTCGGAATGTGGTGGTTGGTTGATGTCGGAACGCGAAGCTGCGGCGGTGGAGCTGCTGCGGAAAAAACGAGCGTTGGCTGCGCTGGTGGTGCACGATTTGCGCAGTCCACTCGCCGCGCTGGCCGGTTATCTCGAGCTGGCGCAGATGGACGTGGATAGCCACGCTTCCCCAGAAACCATTACCGCCAAACTTGAAGAATGCCGAACCTTGGTCACAAAAACGCTGGGGCTGGTGGCAACCATCCTTGATGTCGACGAACTTGAAGACGGCATGTTGCGGGCGCACCGCACGACTGTGCGCGTCCATGATTTAGTGAGTGATGTGTACCGCGGTCACCACGGTCACTTTGCAACGCGCGGCCTGCAATTCGATCAACGTATTCCCGCGGGCTTGGCATTATCCATCGATTGCGATTTGCTTGGCCGCGTCGTCGAGAACCTGCTTGACAATGCCATGCGCTATGTACCGCGGCAGGGCCGCGTTGAGCTGGCGGCGCGGGTCGACGGTGAGTCGGTTGAAATCACGGTTGGTAACAGCGGTCCACCGGTATCCGACGTTGAGCGCAACGCGATTTTTGGTCGCTATTTTCAAGTCGAAGCGCGGCGCGCCGCGGCCCGCGCCAACCGTGGCTTGGGCCTGTATTTTTGTAAATTGGCAGTTGAAGCGCACGACGGCTCGATTACGGTCGAGACCCGCGGTGATCTGGGGGCAGTATTTGTGGTGCGCCTGCCGGTCCAAAGCGCGAAGCCGACGACCGAACCACCGCTGTAACGTCGCAACGTAGGTAACGCTGTTCAGCTCAGCCGAGCACGGCGCTCAGCGGCGATTTTTTGCCAGCACGCTGGGTTTCAATCATGCTTTGGATTTGCAGTCGGATTTGTTCAGCCAAGCGATTTACCAGCAACCGATCATCGGCGGCTTCCGGTGGATGCTGTTTGGCTAACTCGATTGGCTCGCCAAATTGAATGTGCCACTTGCTTGGCAGCGGCAACAGCCCTGCTGGGCCTAACAGTGGAAACGTCGGCGTGACCGGCACCCAAGGCAAGCCGACATTTTTTGCGAACCAGGTAATTTTGCCGAGCATCGGCGTGGCTTCTTCGGCACCGACGATAGCCACGGGAATAATCGGGGTTTGGGTGCGCAATGCGAGCCGCACAAAACCGCCACGTCCAAACCGTTGTAGTTGGTAGCGATCTTTCCACAGCTTGCCCATGCCTTTGACGCCTTCGGGAAACACTGCGACCAGTTCGTCGTTTTGCAGCAAGCGCTGGGCGTTTTCTGGGGCGGCGCGCACGCCGCCGATGCGATTCATGATCGGCCCTAAAAATGGCAAGTGAAACACCGCGTCTTCGACCAGCGGTCGGACATCGCGGCGCTGCGGATGATCGCGGCGCACCGCATGCATCAGCATGGCGCTGTCGTACGGTAACGAGCCGGCATGATTGGCGACCAGCAGGGCGCGGCCGTGACCGGGAATGTTGGTGAGCCCGGTGGTTTCAACCCGAAACCATTTGCTGTAGAGAAATTCAAACCACCATTCCCAGCGCGCGGTGGCGCGTGGATCGCGACCAAAATCGTCGACGACATCGGAGCGGCCATACATGGCAATCGCACGCCAGCGGCGCCACACGGCTTCTAGCGGCAACTTTTTGCGGAGGTCGATCGGAAATGCCGGCGTGCGCTGGGCGTCCATGCGGCGTTCCAGTTCGCGCCACTCGGCCGCGTCTTCATCGGCCAACGGCATGCGCGATAGCACCGACCCGTACTCACCGGGTAACACGCTGGCTTCACCGCCAAAGCTGTCAAACGAACTGCGCATGTCGGAGCCATCGGCGGCACCCGTGGTTGCACCACTGTCGCCATACCAATCGGCATCGTCGTTGTCAGGCGCGCCAGGGCCGTCGGCGGCCTCGGCCTCGTCACTCGTGGCCGGCATCGGAGGGTGCGGAGGAAGGGTTGATTCTGCTGACATAAATTCGCGATCCTCGCGGAGCTAACCTTGGGCCCTTGCGACATCGGTGGCGCCGTCCTCCGGTGCCACGCCAAGAAAATCCCAAATCGTGCGCTTGATCGAAAGCCGCGGGGTAAACCCTAATTCGCGTTTGGCACGCGCACCATCGGCGACACAGAGATACAGCAAAAAATCTAAGAAACTTGGCGGCGAGCCGACCAGCTGCGTGGCCCACAAGGCTTTGCTTAGTTGGCGCGCGACCAAGTACGGCAGGGGCAGGGGCACTCGCCCAAGCATGGCGAGCACCGTTGTGTACGGCAAAACGCCTTTGCCAACGATGTTAAAAGGCCCGGTAGCGTTGCTGTTGACCGCGCGTCGCAATGCCCAGGCGGCGTCTTGCTCATGGACAAATTGTAACAGTGGATCGTGGCCCATCATTACCGGGGCGAACGGTCGGGAAAAAAAGCGGGTGTGTAAATTTGAAACGGTGGGCCCCAGCAACGGTGCGAATCGCAACGTGCAGACTTCGACGCCGTGATGTTCGCCGGCGTAGGTTGCAATCTGCTTTTCGGCGCGGACTTTGTCGTTAATGAAGCGCGAATCGCGGTGACCGCGTAGCTCCGCCGTCTCGTCGAGAAAATTGGGGTTGTCGGGATGCGCGCCGTAGACCAGCGTCGTGGACACGGTGACCAAGCGGCGCGGTGGCACCGCCGCACAGGCGTTGAGCACGTGCATGGTGCCAACGTCCTCGAGTTCGTGCGCCCATTCAGTTGCGTGCGTCGCATGTGCAAGATAGGCCCCATGCACGACAGTGTCGACGCCCCGGCTCTGCAGCAGAGTGGCTAACTCGCTGTCGACGGTGGGTTGGGTTAAATCGAGTCGGATATGTTCGATTTTGGAGCCTGGTCCGCCCATGGCTGGAGCGCGCACATCGAGGGCAAGAATCCGACCGCAGGTTGGGTCTTCTTCGAGGCCACGCAGTAGCTCCGTGCCCAGATAGGTACACGCTCCAGTAACGGCGACTACGCGTTTTGAACCCGCCATGCGCCGACCTTAGTAGAGGTAGCGCACAGAAGCAACGGATCTGGCGTCGATGATACACGTACGTTGCCGTCACTTCTGCGCCACAATCAACTGCCACCGCGCGCGAACTTAGGATGCGAGAGCCTATCCCCACAGCGTTCGACGCTGCTATATCTACGCCGTGTCTATTGTCCCGGTTATCGCGATACTGCCCGATCATGTGGTCGATCAGATCGCTGCGGGTGAAGTTATCGAGCGGCCCGCGTCGGTCGTCAAAGAGCTAGTCGACAACGCGCTCGACGCCGGGGCGCGCACGATTACCGTCGAAGTCGAGCAGGGTGGGCGCACCGCGATTCGGGTGATTGACGACGGCTGCGGCATCGCCCCCGCCCAGGTTGCGGTGGCGGTAAAACGTCATGCGACGTCGAAGATTCGCAGCGTGGATGATTTGTCGGCGTTGCAGACCAAGGGTTTTCGTGGCGAAGCGTTGCCGACGATTGCCAGCGTCAGCCGTTTCGTGATGATTAGTCGAACGGTGAACCAACTCGCGGCGACCCGGTTACGCATCAACGGTGGTGACGCCGCGATAGCGGATGAGCTCGGGGCACCGGTCGGTACCCGCATTGAAGTCGCCGATTTGTTATGGAACGTGCCGGCCCGACAGAAATTTCTCAAGGGCCACGCGACCGAAGCGGCACACATTACGGACACCGTAACGCGTGCTGCGATGGCCCATCCGCAGGTGCACTTCCGGTTGCGCCACGATGGCCGCATGGCCCTTGATGTGCCGGCCACAACCTCGTTGCCGCAACGCGTGTTGGCGCTGTTGCCAGCGCGCATGGCTGGTCAAATGATCGTGGCCGAAGGCCGTCAAGATGGCATCGGTGTGATGGCGTTGGTTGCGCCGCCGGAATTGTCGCAAACTACGGCGCGCGGTGTGCAGTTGTTCGTGGATCGTCGAGCCATTCGTGATCGAAGTCTGTTGCATGCGGTCACGATGGCGTACGGCGAGTTAATCCCGCGTGGCCGTTACCCGGTGGCGGTAGTGTTTGTCGACCCCGTGCCGGGCACGGTCGATTACAATGTTCATCCACAGAAGTCTGAAGTCCGGTTTTCGGACGCTGCCAGCGTGCAAGCCGCGGTGCGACATGTGTTGCGGTCGGCGATTGCTAAATCACCGTGGGTCACGCTCGGTGCGCCGCGGCAACCGGCCGCCTTAACCTCGTTGTCGACCATTTCGACGTTGCCACCAGTTCGCGCGCCAGCCGTTGGCGCAACGCCGCTGGCCCAGCGCTTTGCCGCCCAGCTGTCAAACGGTAGCGATGCGTCCTGGGCGTCGCGGGCCCGCGAGGCTGCACCGCAAGCGGCCTGGCCCTTTGATGCTGGCCGCAGCGCGGCGCTGGGCGCGACGTCGATTGCCGCATCCGCGGCGGCTATTGCGGCCGCGGATGACGGCGAGGTCGCGGCCGTCGAGCGTCAGCCACCGTTGCAAGTGCGCAGCCGTAGCGCAGCGAAGGAGGCGGTCGATGCGCACGTGTCTGCCGCAAGCGCGCATGCAGCGCAGCCCACGCCTGGTTTTTTTGCGCAACTGCGTTACTTGGGCCAACTCGATCTGACGTACTTGGTTTGTGAAGCTGCCGGGGAGCTGGTGCTCATTGATCAGCACGCCGCACACGAGCGGGTCGCATACGCACGCCTCAAAGCACGGTCGCCGCATCATGCGGTGGCCATGCAACGCATGTTGTTACCGACGACGATTGAGGTTTCGTTGCCGCACGTGGCATTGGTGAGCGAAACTCAATCGGTCCTCGCGCGCATTGGCTATGAGGTGGAGGTGTTTGGCGTTACCGCAATTGCCATCAAAGCCGTACCTGCGGAGTTGCGCCAAAGCGACCCCGCTGCGGTGTTGCGCGAATTACTCGATGAATGGTTAACCAAAGGTGCCTCGCGTGCGGTCGATGCCCGGCTTGATAATGCGTTAGCGACTATCGCGTGCCATTCCGTGGTGCGGGCCGGTGACCGTTTGAATACACCCGAAGTTGAAGCGTTGCTGCAGAGTTTAGACGGCGTTGATTTTCGCGCCTACAGTCCTCACGGACGGCCCGCGTTGCTGCGGATCAGCGTCGAAGAATTGGCCCGCAGGTTTGGCCGGTCATGATCGAACCCGCGTTGCCACCGGGGCCCGCAGTTGCCGCACCGCCAACCACGGGGCCGCGCTTGATCATTGTGGTTGGCCCGACCGGCGCTGGCAAAACCGAACTCGCGTTGACGTTGGCCCAGCAACTCGACGGTGAAGTTGTGTCGGCCGATTCGCAGCAGGTGTATCGCGGCATGGATATCGGTACCGGCAAAGTCACGCCGGCCCAGCGCGCGCAAGTGCCGCATCATCTGCTTGATGTTGCGGAACCCGATACCGAAATGACGGCGGTGCGGTTTGTTGAACTTGCCGACGCAGCCATCGCCGATATTCACGCACGCGGCCGCGCCGTGATCGTGTGTGGCGGCACTGGCTTGTATGTGCGGACATTGCTACTCGGGGTGTTCGAAGGCCCGAGTGCAGATCTGGCCATGCGGGCGGCGTTGTATCAACGCATCGCCGATTTTGGCGCCGCTGAATTGCACGCTGAACTGGCTCGGGTTGATCCGCCGATGGCCGCGAAAATTCAGATCAACGATCACAAACGTTTGGTGCGTGCACTTGAAGTGTTCGCGCTCACCGGCGTGCAGATGAGCGTGCATCAGGCTGCACACAATCATCGCACGGTGCCGCCTAGGTATGCCCATACGCTGCTCGGGCTCGCCCCAGAACGCGAAACCTTGTATCAGCGCATTGATGCCCGGGTAATGAGCATGTTCGACCAAGGCTTGGTCAACGAAGTAATGAACCTGCGTCGGCGCGGCATTAAACCGCCGATGCGGTCGCAGCAGGCCATCGGCTATGCCGAGGTGCATAGTCACCTCGAAGGCGATCTGGATTTGGCAACCACCGTGGCATTGATTCAGCGCAACTCCCGTCGTTATGCCCGGCGGCAAGTGTCCTGGTATCGGCCGGATGCCAGCGTAGTGTGGCACCAAAGCGCTGCGACAGTTGACGTTGGCGCGTTCAAGCGGTACGTCACGGGATAGCTGCATGTCTGACCCCGTGATTTCAGAACGGATGGTGCTCGAATTCGAGCGCCCCATGATCGAACTCGAACGCAAAATTAGCGATCTGCGTTTGCTTTCTACCGATACTGTCGATTTCTCGGCCGAAATTGGCAAGTTAGAGGTTAAGGCGCGCAAGCTGCAACGCGAAATTTTTGCGGAGCTGACAGCGCAACAAAAAGTCCAACTGTCGCGGCACCCTGGGCGACCGTACATGTTGGACTACGTCCGGTTGCTGATGGACAACTTCATGGAACTGCACGGCGATCGCAGTTTCCGCGATGATCCCGCAATTGTTGGCGGCCTGGCCCAGTTTGACGAATGGGAAGTGATGGTGTTGGGGCATCAAAAAGGCCGCAACACCAAAGAGAATTTGCACCGCAACTTCGGAATGGCGCGGCCGGAAGGCTACCGCAAGGCCACAAGGTTGATGCGGCTGGCGTCTCGCTACCGACGGCCGATCATTTGTTTCATCGATACCCCCGGTGCGTATCCAGGCCTTGGCGCGGAAGAACGCGGTCAAGCTGAAGCGATTGCCAAAGCGCTGCAGGTGATGGCGAGCTTGGAATGCCCGGTGATTTCTATTGTGATCGGCGAGGGTGGCTCGGGCGGAGCGTTGGCGCTGGGCGTTGCCGATCGAGTCTTGATGCTTGAATACTCCACGTATTCGGTTATTTCGCCCGAAGGTTGCGCGTCAATTTTGTGGCGCGATGCCACCAAGATTCCCGAAGCCGCGGCGCAGTTGAAGCTCACCGCTCCTGACATTGCGGCGCTGGGCGTGTGCGACGAAATTATCTCCGAGGCGGCCGGCGGTGCGCATCGTGATGCCGCCATCACCGCAGCGAAAATTCGAATCGCAATCAAACGTCATCTCAAAGAACTCACCGCGATGTCACCGCGCGCCCTGCAAGACGCGCGGTATCAGAAATTTCGCAAAATTGGTGCGTTCGTTGAGGCGGCCACGTAGATGAAGCTCGCACGGTTGGGCACGGCTGGCTTCTTTACCGTCGAGCGGCGCTAGTGGACTTCGAAACACTGCTGTGGTGTGTGGTCGCGATTGCCGGCTACTGGGGCCAGCATTTTGTGCGCTATGGCCGTCGGTTGCATGGCTTGATGCTGGGGGGGTGTGCGCTCGCCGCGGTCATAGGACTCACCGGCGTACCCGTCATGGGCGCGATTGCGCTTGGCGGTGCGGGTTGTCTCCTCATCGTCGCACCGCTGCTTCGCGGAGTGGCGCGCAACTTAGTTCGTCGAGAAAAGTTTGCGGCAGCGCAGCGCTGTTTGAGCCTAGCAGCGCTGCTGGCACCAGGTGCTGGTGCCGAGGAAGATCAGGTCGGTGTCGCGATGCTCGCGTCGGTGCGCAGCCAAGGCGTGGGCGTCGCCGTCGCAGCCCTTGAACAAGCCAAACGGCAACTGCCACCCAACGCGGGTAACCGCCGCATGATCGATGAGCGGATTGTGCTGCTGTATACCGCGACCGGCGAGTGGGCCGCGGCGTTACAGCATGCGCACGCCACGCTAGCCTTGCCAGCGCTGCCCGAGTTAGTAACCAGTGCCCACGATGCCGGCATTGCCGACCTTGCGCCGGTGGTGTGGGTTGAGTTGCTTGGTGCACTCGCGCGTATCGGCCGTGTCGACGCCGCGTACGCGATGTATCAGCGCTTGGTGACCAGTGTTGCAGCGCTGTCAGAAGCACGGCAAGCCGATGTGGTGTTGCTACTGTACCGTGCGCGGTTGCTGCTGCTGGCCAACGCGGGGCGACGGGCGCCGCTGGAGGTTTTGATTGCCCAAGCTGGCCGACACCACATGTCGCCTGCGCAAATTGCCTACCTCCGCGCGGTCGTGGCATTTCGGGCCGGCGATGACAGCGCCGGCGACGCCGCGTTGGTGGCCGCGCGCCGGCTGATTCGGTTTGACTCGCGACAACTGGGTTTGATCGACCGCGCTGGCACGGAATTGCGCGGCCAACCGGCACAGCTTGAGGCCGCTTTGGTCACGCAGCTTGATGCGATCGCGGCGTCACCGTTGCAACTGCCGAGGCGCCGCGCGGTGCGGCGCCTAATGGTAGCGCCAGCTATTTTGTTGGTGGTTGGCTTGTGGTTCGTAGCGCAGCAGTGGCTCATCGGCGCAGGTGATGACGCGGCCGGATATATT
>JAGPDK010000370.1:0-2187 GCA_018057605.1 Kofleriaceae bacterium
GGAGGTAAGTGCGGCTTGAATCGGGCGCGCGGTGGTCACTTCGGAAATGCCCAATTCGTCGCGCACGTGAGCGCCAAGCGCATCTTTGGCCATCATTTGTGTCGCAACGGTGCGCGCTAGCTCAAGCTCAACGCCGCGTTTGACATAGATCTGCGCTAGTTCCTCGCGTTCGAATTCGGGTTGGCTAATCTGTTCGGCCCGTTCGCGTACAAGATCAGCATTTTCGGTATCGGCTTGCGAGCTGACCGAGACATATTCACCGGCCGCCATCGACATCGCCCCTGCAACCAAACCCGCAACGCCCGCAACCAACACATCCGAGCTGGCGGTTGAAGCAGCGGCGACGCCGACGATCAGACTTGCGGTTGAAACAATGCCGTCGTTGGCGCCGAGCACTGCGGCGCGCAGCCAGCCGATGCGCGACACCCGGTGGGTTTCAGGATGAAGTTTCGCTCGCATCACACGCCTGCGATGTGGGCGCAACGCAGCGACCACGGCAAGTGAGAGTGCAGGTGCAGGAAGTGAGTGGTGAGCTGCGGCATGGTTCGTGATGGTAGTACCGCGCATCCTACGTTCGAATACAGTTTTTTCCGGCCCCATTGGGTGCAGCGCTCGGTCCTCGCTGGCCCGACGGGACCACCACGACAATTACGTCCGACTTCTTGGTCGAGGTGCAAACCGCTACCATGCAAGTAGCTAATACCACTGACCCTGAAGTTGGCGCTAAGGCTGCAATAGGTAGCCTCATGATGAAAAGGTTAATTGCACTATGGGTGCCAGCGGTGCTCAGTGCCGGGTGTGGCGCCGATGGCGGCGAGTTGGGCCAAGGTGGTGTTGCTGGTGGTTGCGACAGTTTTGCCAGCAATTGTTCGCTCACCGGCATCGATCATCCGATCGCAGTGGGTGCAAGTTTGCCGGTTACTGTCGAGTCGGCGCTGTTTGCCGCGGCGGGTCCCGAGCTAACCTTGTCCTCGGGCCGGCCGGCCGTGTTGTCGGTGGTTGGCCAGGTGCTCACGGCGAATGATGAAGGCATGGCACCGCTGTTTATTGGTATTGCCAACCACGACGCGGTGCTGGATTTTATTCACGTGCGCGCGGCCCGCGCCGATAATTTGAAATTCGCAATTGCCTTGGCCGACGGTACCGACTTGCAAGAATTGTCGACGTCGATTGAGTTGGTGCCCAACGAATATATCTGGGCCGAGGTGTCACCGTTTAAAGGCATCGCTCCGCTGGTTGGGCGCATGCCGTTGGTCTGGTCGTCGAGCAGCCCGGCGGTCACCGTGCTCAAGACCGGCGCAAGCAGTCGCGTTCGGGTCATTGCGCGCAGCCCAGGCAGTGCTGTCATAACTGCGACCGCGCTTGGGGTGACCGCCAACTTTGCAATCGAGGTGTTGTGATGAAGAGACTATTTTTCTTGGCGTTGATGGTCGGCGCGTTGGCTGCATGTGAACCGGAACCAAGTCCGGATGCCATCTCGTTGCGGCAACTAAACAACGGCCCGGCTGGCTCGACGTTGAGTTTTGACATGACTGCGCAACGCGCCAACATCGTCGTCGGTACAGCGCTGGCATTCGATTGCGACGAAGTGGTACAGGACGATTATCGTGCGCAGTGCAATGGCCTCGCGGTGGAAAGCAATAGCCGCGCCGTTGCGCTCCGCAGTGTCTATCGACCACGCACCGACGGCTCGGTCTCGGCAACCTCGGCATTTGCCATCGTTGGCATGGAGCCGGGGACCGCGCAGTTGCAGGTGCGCACCCTCGATAATGAATACACGTTGATGGTAACGGTGCAGCCCTAGTTGCTAGTACCAATGCCGCTCACTTAAGAGAATTGAAAAAAAATCCTCAGCAATCGGAAGGTCTTACTCGGTACCCGGCCGACGGTACTCGGCCGACGGCCGCGAAGCCTTACCGACGACGCACCAAGGCCGTGGTCATCGCAGCAACGCGGCCAGCCAAGGCCCGTGCCGCGCGATTTTCAAGACTGTCGAAGCCGCAACATTGTGCGATGTCGAGCACCGCTTCAACTTCGAAAGCGGACGCATGCGCGATGTCGAAGCAGCGACGACGCGACGGGGAGCCGGCAAGGTACGCCGAACCTTCGCGCAAGTTGAGCGCAACGCTGATGGCGGCACGGCGACCTTGATCGGCCCAACATGGAGCGAACCCAGCGCACGCTTGG
>JAGPDK010000370.1:2287-6081 GCA_018057605.1 Kofleriaceae bacterium
GAGCGAGGCCCAACATGGAGCGAACCCAGCGCACGCTTGGGAGCGAGGCCCAACATGGAGCGAACCCAGCGCACGCTTGGGAGCGAGGCCCAACATGGAGCGAACCCAGCGCACGCTTGGGAGCGAGGCCCAACATGGAGCGAACCCAGCGCACGCTTGGGAGCGAGAACGCCAAACCCTGATCGAACTTCGGATGCGAGGTACCAGCATAAAACGCACCTGCGCACGCCGAGGCGTGCGGCCGTCCAGCAGCGTCAACGCTTTGTCAACGCGATACTGCCCAGCTGAGCTATGCTCACCGGCATGATCGCAGCGGCCGACAACGAAGTTTCACTTGATGCTTGGATAACGCGGGGAGCAAAGCCGATCGCGCAGGGCACGGCGTCGGCATGCGGTGCGGTTTTTGATCAGGTCATCGCGCAACTTGATCCATCCGTCGAATTGCTGGGCTTCGGCGAAGCGCTCCACGGTGGCGAAACGATTTTGCAGTTGCGCAATTTGCTGTTTGCGCATTTGGTGCAACATCATGGTTATCGCTCGATTGCGATGGAGACCGGCTCGACGCGGGCGCGCTTGGTGAATGGCTTTGTGACCGGCACGGTTGCGGGCAGCTACGCTGATGTTGCGGACGCCGGGTTTGGTAATGGCTTTGGCGCACTGGCTGCAAATCGCGAGTTGGTGGAGTGGATGCGGTCCTACAATGCAGGCGCGCAGGCCAAGGACCATATTCGCTTCTATGGTTTTGATCTGCCCAACATTGCCGCTGGAATTGCAGGTCCACGGCAAACCTTAGCGATTGCCACCGAGTATTGGGCGGCGCACCAAGGCAACGGCGATCGCGCAGCACAGCGGCAACGCGAATTGGATGATTTGATCGGCGCTGATGCCGACTGGGAAAACCCGGCGGCGATGATGGATGCAAGCCAAGCGATCGGGCGCTCGGCCCGTGCAAGTGCTTTGCGTATTGCTGTTGAAGATCTTATCGCCGAATTGCGCACGCGGCGACCCGAGTTGCTTGCAGGCAGTGATGCGGCGCAATTTGCCGAAGCCTTGCATTACGCAACGACGGTGCGCGAGCTGCTCAATTTTCATGCAGCGATGGCTCGGCCCGGTGGCGCAGCGTATGCCGAGGTGCTTGGCATTCGCGATGCAGCCATGGCTGACAATTTACAGTTCATCGTCGAGCGCGAACGCCGTTACGGCAAGGTGTTGGCGTTCGCCCATAATTCGCATTTGCAACGCAGCGCCGCCGTGTTGCCGTGGGCTCGCTGGTGGTCGGCCGGGGCCCATCTGGATGCCACGATGGCGGCACGCTACGCCGTGATCGGTACGGGCGTCGGTGCCTCGGAAGCCAACGGCATCGCCGCGGCCGCGCCGGCCACACTCGAAGGTCGGCTGCAATCGCCGCCGGGCTTCGCAAATTTCATCGCAACCCAACGCGGCGAGACTTTGAATAAGGCCAATGTAGAAGCATTGGCGGTCCGGTCGAGCAGTTCGCGAAATCCCACGTACATCCCGTTGACGGCGCAGAGTTTGCAGGATTTTGATTGGCTTGCCGTCGTGCCTTCGACGACCTATAGCCGTGGCAGTCGCCCCTTGCCGGAGTAAATTGTGTGCGGCCGCGACGCGTGGCGACGTGCACTGGCGACGCGGGGATGCATCCGGCAGGCGATGGCCGGTGGGTAGATGCGGCGTATCGACCAGCGTTAGCGCCGCGGTGGCAACCCATCGGGATGGGCGAAAACCAACCTGATCAAGCTGGCGATGACGGCGCGCGATCGGGCGATAGTGTCGTCGGAGATGTCTTCGTCGAGCAGCTCAAGGGAGATGCCTTCGAGTGCTGAAACCAAGGCAAGCGAAACCAGCGGATCGATCTGGCGGCGGGTGACCGATTCCAACGCCATGTCGAGCGCCGCGGCGATCTGGCGTCGGAACTGTGCACGTATCGCGAATAGGGGTGAGCTGGCGTGGAGTGATTCTTCAATGAGTGCTTTGACGATGGCGCGATCGGTACGATGGATCTCGAGGTATGCATCGAGCGAGCGCAGGATCGCCGTCATGGGATCGGTTGCGCCAGCACTCGCGGCGATCAACGTCTCGGCGAGCTGCCGAGTTACCAGCTCGTAGATTGCATGGACGACGGCGATCTTGTCGGTAAAATGTTGGTAGAATGTGCGGCGCGACAGGTTAGCGGCGACGAGGATGTCTTCGACGCGGGTCGCAGCGACGCCGTTTTTCGCGAACGTGTCGATGGCCGCCGTCAGGATCTTGGCTCTGGCGTTGCCGCGGCCGACCGCGACGCCGACGTCGTTGAGCAGCCGCACACGCAGCCGCGTCACAAGGGCGCCTGCGCTTGGTACAGCGCGACGCTGCCCAACCACGAACGCCAGCGACCGACCTCGCGCGGCGCGACCAGGTTGGCTTCGCTCATCAGCTCAAGGTAGCGGCCGTCGAGGTTGTCGGCGGTGTCGTCGAATCCGTGGGCAAGCTGAACCCCGATGAACGCGGCGCGCATCACGGCGTCTTGCGGGCGGCCGAAATCGCCGACCAGCATCCGGCCCGTGGGCACGAGCAACTCGGCGGCGCGGGTGAATGCCGCGCGCTTCGCGTCGCGTGTGAGATGGTGGAACAGTAACGACGACACAATCGCATCGAATCTACCGCGAACCGGTGCCACTTCGGCGGTACCCAGGACGAAAGTGAGGGGCGTGGCGCTGGTACGAGCAAGTTCACTGGCGCCCGCGAGCACGTCGGCATCGGCGTCGAGGCCGACAACTTCGCATGCGGGGTAGTGCCGAGCGAGCGCTTGGGTGAGCCAGCCGCGCCCGCAGCCGAGGTGCAAGATGCGCTCGGGCGCGGTTCCGATGCTAGCGAGCATGTGGCGCAGCACGACGTGCTCACGCAGGCTCGCGGCCGCGATCGGATCGTAGTACCGAGCGAGTATTTGCTGGCGGTGCAGGCTCACGGCATCCTTGGCACACACGTGCGCTCCGCTGGCCCGAAGTCGAGTGCGAACCAATACAGATACACCCATTCGCCGCCTGGCCGTCGGTAGTGCGCGCGACCGAGGTAGAGCCCCGGGCAGTTCACTGGATCAACTTCGCGGATCTCGTCGAGAATGCGATTGATGACTGGGGCCGGATCAGCGTTGTAATTGACGAACAGTGAGGGCTTGTTATCGATCACGAGCCGCTCGCGGTAGATTGGCAGCAGCGGATGAGGTCGGCTTGGCCCGGACGGCGCCGGGATGTTCGGAGCAACGTGGACCGCCGCGAGCGAGCTGCGCGTCACGTCGGCTTCGAATAACGTGACAAGGTGACCATTGTTGGAGCGCAGCCATGCATCTCGCAACGTAACCATCGGGTCTCCCGAAGGCCGGAGGATGGGTGCGCCGGTCGAATCGGTGCGCGGTTCCCAAATACTACCAACGTAGATCTGGCTGAACGCCGGCGCGAGCCAATCGAGTCCAAGTAACAGCGGCATACCGGTGTTGCGCCCGGTTGGGATCGCGTCGGCACTGCCGCGCGCGAACAACGCCGCGAGCTGGCGCTCAGATCGAGCTCGTAGGAAACGCAGTCCGGGGCTCTCGATCGCTCGGCGCTCGCTGCTGTCAGCTTTGCCCGGCTCCGCGCTTGGCATGGTTGGGCACTGGGCAGCTGGTTCGCCGAGCTCATCGCTCAGGGTTGTGGTGATGCACTCAGAAGTCATTGGTTCGGTTGTGCAACTAGCTAAGACTAAAGACAATAAAGGCAAATTACGCATGATTTCTCCAAGTAGTATACACTATGTATACT
>JAGPDK010000371.1 GCA_018057605.1 Kofleriaceae bacterium
GATCAATGCCGATGCGCGCGCCCGCAGCGAGCGTCGCCGCTTGGCGTCCGACCAAGCGGCGGCCGTGTTGCCAGCTGCACGGGCGGCTTGGCGGGCTGGCGATTATGCAACCGTGAAGCGTGGCTTGGCCGGGCTCGACGTGGACTATCTCGACGCCAAAGCTGCCGTTGATGTTGGCATGTTGTTGGGTGCAGCCTATGTGGCCTTCGACGATGTCGAAACCGCATTGGCGACGTACAAACACGTCATCGAGCGCAAGGCTAACTTTGAGCTCGACGGATATGCTGCATCGCCCAAGGTGCTGGAAGTTTGGCAGCGTGCTGGCGGCAAAGTTTCTTCGACGGTTACCGCACCGAAATGACCACCTCGCCGCCGGTCCTGCCGCGCTTCATTTGCCCGAATTGTCGTGCGGCGTTGTCGGAGGCCAGCAAGTTTTGTGGCGATTGCGGATCGCGAATGGTCGGTAGTCCTTTGGATGCGGCACGGACCGCCGTCATGAAACCAGACGATGGCACGCGCGTTACCGGGGCGCGGCCGGCGACCGCACTTAGTGATCGGCGCATGTCTGATTCCAATCGAGCCTGGCTCGGGCGGATTATCGACGGCCGTTATCGCGTGCTTGAAGCGATTGGGCGCGGCGGCGTTGGCGTGATTTATAAAGTTGAACACATGCGGATGGGCAAGGTCGCGGCCATGAAGGTGCTGCACCGCGATTTGCTCGGTGATCCGGATATGGCGCAGCGCTTTGAACGTGAGGCCAACGCGGTGTCGAAACTGCACCACCCGCACACGGTGCAAGTATTTGATTTTGGCACTGTCGACGGTTCGACGTACTTAATCATGGAATATGTGCGCGGGCTCGATTTAGCGTTCATCATTGAGCGCGATGGCCCAATGCCGATTGGCCGGGTGGCCCCGTTGTTGGTGGCAGTGTGTGGTGCATTGAGTGAAGCTCATGAGTTGGGCATTGTCCATCGCGATCTCAAGCCTGAGAACGTGTTGGTGACGCGGACCACGGGCGGGCGCGACTTCGCCAAGGTGCTTGATTTCGGCCTGGCCAAACTTGCGCATCCCGGCACGTCGGCGCTGCTGGATACAACCGACCGCTCGATCATTGTGGGCACGCCATACTTCATGTCGCCGGAACAAATTCGCGGCGATGAAGTTGATGCGCGTGCGGATGTGTATTCGTTTGGCGCCATGATGTTTAATCTGCTCACGGGGCAGCAGTTGTTTACGGCTAATTCCGCCGTGGGTGTATTGACCAAGCATCTGACCGAAACGCCCGATTTGCCGTCGCAGCGTCGACCTGATCTACAGATCGATCGCCGAGTTGATGAAATTGTGGCGCGCTGTTTGTACAAAGAAGCCACGCAACGTTGGGCTAGCTTTGCCGAGATATCGGCAGCGTTAGAAAATCTGATTGTTGAACTTGGGCCGGCCGGGCGAGATCCGAGTCGCGAGTCATCGGTGGGCAGTCTTTCGCTGCCGCGTCCTGCGCAGGATGAATCCGATAGTGACTTCCGCTTGCACCGCTCGGATCTCGATGATTTTGAGCGCTCGTTGCGCCGGCGACGGAGGGTAATTGCCGGCGCTGGGATAACGTTGTTAGTCGGTGCAGTGGCGGCGGCGGCGTACGGCCTAACGCGGCCGACGTTGCCAGTAACCACCGAACGTGAGCGCAACGACGAGTTGAATTCAGCCAATTATATTGCCGCTGGCCAAGCGGTGACTGGGTTCATTGGCAAGCGGCGCACGCGTAGTGAAGGTGATCGTGATGTGTTCCGGTTGCAAGGTAAGGCGCTTGAGCACGTGATTACCGCTGAACTTTCAGGCCTGCCCAATATTGATGTGGCGCTTAGTCTGGTCGGTGCCGACGGCAAAACCACGGCCTTTGTTGACGAAGCCGGCGTCGGTGCTGGCGAAGTATTGTACCGGCGTCGCGTCAGCGGCGTAGTGTATGTTGCGGTGGAGCAATCGCGCGACGGTAACAGTGTGGTGCCGCAAGAAAACGTCAGTGATATTTATCGTGTAACGGTAACTGACGGGCCGCTAGCCGCACCTGGCGAGGAAACCGAACCCAACAGTGGTGCCGCCGATGCCAATGACCTGCGTGCGAGCGTTGCCTTGACCGGGCATCTTGAAACGCGTGTTGATGTGGATACGTTGCGTTGGGCGGGCGCCGCGGGGCCCGTGCAGTTTACGGTGCAGAGTGACCTTGGAAGTTTGCGTTGGCAGGTTGCCAACGGTCAGTGGCGCGGTATCGGCACCGCGCTAATCGATGTGCAGCCCGGTGACCTGGTGCGGGTGGAACGCACCGATCGTGAAACGCCAACGAGCAAAGCCGCGAGCGCTGCGGCTAGTTGGACTGTGCGCGCTGATCCGAAGTGAGCGGTAGTCGCGAGTCTTGCCGAATCTTCCGACGCGAGGTACTTCCCGGTGGCACCATTCCCCGTGACCTGACTCGACGGTGCAAGTGCCGCTACGAGCTACAACTGAGCATCGAGCAGCCAGCTTTTTGCCGCGCCCACTCTGGCCGCTTGGCTGCGAATGTCTCGCAGCCTGGTATGGCCGTGTAGGGGTGGCGGCCGACAGCGAGCAGTTGTTGCAAGACCGAGTCGTCACCGCGATCGAGGGCATCGATTGCGAGTTGTGCCAGGTAATTACGCGGCACATACAATGGATTGATCTGATTCATAGCGGCGGCGCGGGCTGCATCGTCGTGGCTGGCGCGGGCTCGCGCAGCATAGCTATCAAGCCACGTGGTGAGCGCGAGTGCGGCGCACCCGTCGACGTCTTCGGGCGCGTAAAATGCCTCACGCAACGGCGCGACGCGGTCGGTGAACCCGGCTCGTGGCGTCGCTGCCGGGGCGGTTGGCACCTGGGCCAAGCCGCGAAAGAACAAAGTGTAGTCGATTTCGGTGATTGCAAAAATCTCCAGCAATTCAGCGATGAGGCCATCGTCGTCGTCGCGGTTGCTAGTTTCAAGGCCGAGCTTGGCCAGCATCATGCGGCGATAGCCTGCGGTATATTCACGCCAGTACATATCAATGCCAGTGGCCAGGGCCGCGTCGTCATTGATTAACGGGCGGAGGGCCCGCGCGAGTTGCGCTAGGTTCCATTGTGCGATCCGGGGCTGCGCGCCAAACGCGTAGCGGCGGCCATCGGCATCGGTGGTGTTGGGCGTCCAACGTGGATCGTAAGGTTCCAGCCACCCGTACGGGCCATAGTCGATGGTCAGGCCAAGGATCGACATATTGTCGGTGTTCATCACGCCGTGAACAAAACCAACGCGCATCCAATCGATCACCATGGCGGCGGTGCGCAGGCAGACTTGATAGAAAAATTGCAGATAATCCGCCGAATCAAGTGGCGCCGTCGGGCTGTTCGCGTCGGCGAAGAAATTGCGCACCGTGTAGTCGGTGAGTTGTTTGAGTAAATCAGTGTTACCGCGCGTGGCATGTAGTTCGAAGTTGCCGAAACGCAGAAAGCTGGGCGCGACTCGTGCGCAGATAGCGCCAGGTTCATGCCGTGCGTTGCCATTGTAAAACATATCGCGCAACACCATATCGCCGGTGGCGACCAATGATAGCGCGCGCGTGGTGGCAACACCGAGGTGGTGCATGGCTTCGCTACATACCAATTCGCGCAACGATGAACGCAACACCGCGCGGCCATCGGCGTTGCGGGAATACGGCGTGGGCCCGGCGCCTTTGAGCTGCAATTCTTGGCGGCAGCCATCGGGCCCAATGATCTCGGTGAGCGTAATGGCGCGGCCATCGCCGAGCTGCCCAGCCCAATTGCCAAATTGGTGGCCGCCATAACACGCTGCGTACGGCACCATGCCGTCCAGGATGCGATTGCCACCGAGGGCGTCGACCCACGCCGCATCGGGCGGCGAGGCTAGCCCCAACATCGCGGCAACATCGTCGATCCAAGCCAATAACTTGGGGGCAGCGACAGGGGTTGGCGTGACGAGCGACCCACACACGCCAGTTACTTGACGCGTGCCGGCGCGACCGGAGCGGTCGAACGGAAGGCTGCGTACGAATTGGTCATCGAACATAGCGGCAAGGTAGCGCGCGCCACCGCAGATGCAATTGGTGCGGACGGCGTCTGCACACTTTTGATGTTGGCCGAAGCGGTTGTGTGAGTTGGCCGGCGCGGAGTACCGTTAGGCATGAACCGAATCTCATTAGGTGCAATGATCAGCGTTGTGTTAGTTGCGGCGGCGTGTGGCAAAAAGGATGGTGCTGGTAGTGGCGGCAAAGCTGGTCCGGCGGTACCGGCGGTTGATGTTGCGGCGCTAGCCAATGCGGCGGTGCCGGCCGATGCCAAAGCGACGCTGGTGTTTGAAAATGTCAGCGTAAAAGAAGACGGTGTTACGATGAGTTTTGCCCGGCCCCAAGGTTGGACCGTTGCCAACCCAGCGTTCCCGGGCAAATTTAAACCGCCGGCGACCCCAGATCTTGGCTTCATGACGTCGTTTTCAGTCGATACAAGTTGTGACGGTCGCTGCGAGCCGAAGGACTGGAAAGCCGTCATCGACAAACAAATGATGCAGTTCATCAAGGATGGGCCGAGCGTTCACGACGAAGCGCTGCCCAATGACGGGCGAATTCGCTGGGACAACGACGGCAAAGCTGCCCACGTCTCGGCCGCGTGGTTCAAAACCGGCGCCCGGAATTACCGCTCCTGCACAGCGTGGCTCGACAATGCTGAGCTGGCCAAATCGGTCGATGCGTTTGTTGCCGCGTGCAAGGCTGTGCGGTTCGAGTAAGGGCGGTGCGCGGGACGGTCTATCGTTAATCAACGCAAGATCACCCGCAGGTACGCACAGGGTTTATCGTCGTCGTTGCGGTACAGCGCACCGGCGGCAACAATCGCCGCCGCGTCGTCGGCCGGGACGTAGAGCGCCAGCTTTGCATTGAGCCGATCGCCAGCGAAACAAGGTTTGCGATACGCAACTTCTATGGCTCGCGCAAGCCGCATCGGTTTGCTTTGGCCGATAGTTGCGCACCGGCGCAGCGCAGCGTCGATAAACCAGCGCACGTAGACCAACGAATTGATGTGTTGGTTGGAATCGGTGTGATCGAGGCCGGCAATCAAATAGGCGTCATCGTCGCCCAGCGCGGCCAGGGTGGTTGCGCTGGGCGGTGCCTCGGCAATGAGCGCCGGCGCACTGGCGTCGTAGATGTCACTCGGTATTTCGGGAAAGCCCGAGGCCTGCAGCTTGGTAACTGCGCGTTGGCCAGGGCCACCAAAAATATTTGTGAACGTGTGCTCGGCAAAAATGGTGGCCGCAGCGAACGCTGGCTCGGGCCCCGACAGCGGCAATAGCCGGCCGCCGCGCGCATACATAGTCGCGCCGATGTTGAGATACAGATGGGAGCCGGCGGAATTGCGCGCCAAGTAGAAACCACCGTCGGCAGTGAGCCCTTGATCGACCCGGGCCGGGGCTTCGCTGGTATTGATAATCAGGCGCGTTAGCACGGGGATCGTGCCTTTACCTTGAATCTCGCGCGCACCAGGTAAATGGGTGATCAAGTCGCGCCACAACCAGCCGATCGCCGGCGCCGGGGCTGTCACGCAAAGTCGACCATCTTGCGCGACGTCGGCGTAGTGCATCTCGCCGGTTGGCCGGCCTTGTTGCTGGTCGGGTAGGGCGCTGGGTAAGGACGGCGAAGGCAAACGAGTGACGACGGTCATGCCCAGGTAGCCTAACGCAGGTGCGGCACGCTGGCCACACTGTCGAAGCGTCACAAACCTGGTCGTCGCCTGTGCTTTGGACGTGGGAGCGACGTTTCTCTCACTCGTCCGTTACACTAGCCACTCGGGTGAATTGCGCAACGCCGGTTTGGCCCGTACATTCGGGCTGTGAAAATCTCAAACTTCATCGTCCCTACGGTTATCGAGACAACGCAGCGCGGCGAGCGCGGTTGGGATATCTCTTCCCGTTTGCTCAAAGACCGGATTATTTTTCTTGGCTCGGCAATCAACGACGACGTCGCCAACGTCATCATCGCGCAAATGTTATTTTTGGACTCCGAAGATCCAGAAAAAGACATCAT
>JAGPDK010000023.1 GCA_018057605.1 Kofleriaceae bacterium
CGCCCGGCTTCAAGTCTGTTCACATCGAGCATTTCGTCGACCAAGCGCTTGAGTCGGTGGGCGTTGCGCCGCACCGATGCCATCGGCCGCACCATGGTGGCTGGCACATCGCCGAAACGATGTTCGGCAAATAGATCAAGGTACCCAACAATGCTGGTCAGTGGCGTGCGCAATTCGTGGGCCGCGATCGAGATGAATTCGGCTCTAATGGAACTTTGATGTTCGAGCTCGCGGTTTTTTTGCCGGAGCTGGGCTTCTGAGGCCGCCAAGGCCCGGGTGCGCTGGCGCACGATTTGGTCGAGGTTTGAAGTGAGCGCGCGAAATTCGGATTGGGCTTGTGCCAGTTGCGCGCGTGCTTCGCTAACTTCGCGTTCGCGTTCATCAAGAACTTGCGCCAACAGAAGCGCGGATTCAAATTCGCCGCTGGCCCCGGCGCTCGAACTTGGGTTGTTGGTGCTGGCGCGTGACACCATGGCGGTGTTTTCCACGCGCAGGACCAATACCTCGATCGTCTTTTGTGCGGCTTCGAGTTCGGCTTCTAGTTCCGCAATACGTTCTTGTGGATTCATCGTAACGCTCCAATGGCCAGGCCGGTCAGCGTGTGGTTGAGCCACACCATGCCCGATTGTTCGCCTAAACTTTCAAACCCAAAACACGGCAGGGCAAAATATTCGGCTCGCAGCGACGGCAAGACCGCATTCAAGCGCGCTTCCGCTTCGCGTTGCAAAAAAGAAAACGCCAACCAGCCAACACAACCGCCAAGGGCCGCGTCGGCGGCCACGATGTCGCGATGGGTGGCTCGGACAATGTCGTTGGGTTGCATTATGTGAAGCGCTTGGCCACGAGTCACGGTGCCGGCCATGACAAGATAATCTTCATGGACGCGCATCACCGAGCGTAGATAAGGCCGGCCGCGCGAATACCAACCAAATGGATACAGCGTCGGGGTATCCAGCATTACGTGGTGCTCGGCAATGCCATTGAGTAACTCCAAGTAGCGCGAACTTGCAGGCATGCCATCGAGCTCGATAATGTGGTTGTCGGCGCACGCGGTCACGATCGTGCGGCGATCGCTGGGCTCCACATGCATTGATTCCAGCGTTACTAATTTACGCTTGGACTCGAGCACAAGTACCAGGCCGAGGCAATCGAGGTGCTGTGTGCCCACCCACATCGCTGGTCGGGTACCCGCGGCGTAGTCGCGCGAAGCGAGGGCTCCGCCAACCACTTTTAGGCCCGGCGCCACGGTTGCGGTGCCCAAACAAAAAGCTTCGGCGTAACCTGACGAACCGTCGACGAAGGTCAACGCGACATGGTCGGGGCCGAGCTGCGCGATGCTAGTGCCCAGTCCCGCAAGTGCGTCTTCGACTGCGCGCTGGCCAGCTGCGATCGGGTCATTTTTTAGCTCCGCAATACCAATGCCCACGCGACACCACGACGCCTCAAGCAAGAGCACGGCGACGCGCAGGCCTGGCTCGGCGAGGTCGCGGGTGGACTCAAGATTATCGAGTGTCACGCCGCCTGCGACCGGGCAGGATGAGCCGAAATAATCCGCCAACGCGGCTACGGTGGCGGCAACCACGTTGGCATCCGGCCCTAGCGCAATTGCCATCGCACTCGGCTGTGTTGGCGCTAGCTGTTGCGTTACGGCCGCGGCTATCTGCTCGGAATTGGTACCGAAGACGCGAATTTGGCACCACAGCCCTGCAACTTTTTCGACCCGCACAACGACCGCCATGGCCAACATTCTATGCCGAAAAGTTGCCCCGTGGCGCAAGAAGCTCTTCATTAAGCTCATGGAGAAGAACTGTACTAGCTGTGGCAAGTCGTTTAAGCCTTCGTTCGTGTTCCAAATTGCGGTGACCGCAGCGGGACAGCGAAGCCACTTTTGCACGCTCGAATGCCGCAAAGCCGGCCTCGGCGATGAAGCTTTTCGAGCCAAACGCGCCCGCCGCATCGCCATCTTAAATCAAAAAGGTGGCACCGGTAAAACCACGACCGCCGTCAACTTGGCCGCCGGCGTGGCTGAACGTGGCAACAACGTGTTGCTGGTTGACACCGATGCCCAAGGCAATGTCGGCGTTTCGCTCGGCGTCAACGGCGAAAAATCGCTGTATCACGTGTTGGTGGAAGGCGCCGACCCGTCCGAGGTTGCCGTGCCGGTGCGCCAGCATCTCGATGTCATCACCTCGGATTCGACATTGGCCGCAGCCGAGATTTGGTTAGCGCGGCAAAACCCTGAGCAACGCTCGCGCGTGATGACCAAACGCCTCAATTTGATGCAAGTGTCGCGACGCTACGATTACGTGGTGATCGACTGCGGCCCGTCGCTCAACCTACTCAATCAAAATGCGTTGTCGTATGCCGACGATGTTTTGATTCCGGTAACCTGCGATTACTTGGCTTTGGTCGGCGTGAAGCAAGTCCTTAAAACTATCAAGGATGTGGAGCGCCACCTTGGTCATGCCGTGCGCATCGCTGCGGTGCTGCCAACCTTCTACGATGGTCGGACGCGGTTAGCGCGCGAAGTGCTTGAGACGTTGCAAGGTCACTTTAAACATAAGTGCCTTGAGCCGGTGCGCATGAATACCCGGTTGGCCGAAGCGCCAAGCCATCGCAAGAGCATTTTTGAATACGCCCCCACATCGCATGGTGCGGCTGACTACAACCGGGTGGTCGACTGGTTGTTGTCCTCCAACGCCACCGCGACGGAAACCGTACCTCCGGTCATTTTCCCTACTCATCCAACGTCTGCCGCCGCCGCACTATAAGGAGCCCCATGAAGGAAGAAAGACTCATGCAACACGATCCGCTGGCCGATGCGGAAACGATTCTCAGCGAGGAGTTTTACGGTCGGGCACCGCGGCGCCGCGCCGCTGGCACTACGCCGCCAACCGACAAGCCGACTCACTACAAAGTGATTTGCATTTCAATGTATACGCAAGACATTGAAGAACTCGATGCAAAAGTCGGCGAACTCAAGCGGCGGGGTTGGACCAAAGCCAACAAGTCACAATTGATTCGCTTGGCGTTGGCGCAGCTAGATCTCGATACGCTTACGACGCCGCGTCAGTAGATAGCCTACCAGCGTGGTCGACAACAAAGCGACCGTGCCGTTGGGTGCGGTGCGCGCGTCACAGCAGCCACCGCTCTGTTCGGCAGCGGCGCTTGAACACAACCCGTAGCCATCGCTACTTGCTAAACATGCCAAGCCGCCGCAGGTATCGGTTTGGCCAACCACGCAAATTTTCGAGCAGATCGACTCGCCACCATTGGTGACGCACATGTGGTCGGCACAATCATCGTTGGCCGTGCACGCATCACCGAGCTGGCCGGCCGGGGTTGGGTAACGGCACCGTCCGGTTTCGCAGGTTTGATTCGCGGCGCACTTCGATGCATCGACGCACGGAATGTGTTTGGTGGCGGTGAGCGTATTGCTGCCGCGCGAGCCCAGATCATCGTAGGCTCGCACTTCGATATCGAGAATACCGTCGGGCAATGTGCGTGGCGGATTGAGCACGACCGGGGCGCTTGAGGCACCAGGCTTGGCGGTGGCGTAAGGCCAGCCGTTGATCCAAAGCTCAACCCGGGCCGCCCACCGCGGGGTCGATATCGTCGAGGTTACCGCAAAATTTCCCGTTACGGTCGCGTTCATCGCAGGCACGATGATTGCGACAGCTGGGGCCGCGGGCAGGGTGCCGGTGTCGAGTGCGCGTGCCAGTATTTCGTGTGAGTTCTGCACTGCGCTGCATTTGCACGCGCGGGTTGGCAGCATGAATTCGCCGCACGGCAAATCGAGGTTAAGAAAATATTTCTGACCGCACCCGGTCAGATAGGTCATGGGGTCGCGGCACTCAAAGGCATGGTCGAGCCCAAAGACGTGGCCGGCTTCGTGGGCAGCGGTGGAACACAGGTCGGCTAGGTTGTTGGCGTTGTGCGCACCGGCAAACGCGAAGGCAATGACGTTGCGTTGCGGCGAGCAGTCGCTGGTAAGCGGCGCGATGCCGAGCGTGTTGATACCAAGGCCGAGCTCGGCCGGTGTCCCTGCGATCATCACTTCAATGTGGGAGGTGGCGTCGGGCGGCGCGACATCGGTAATCTCGACACCATAGGGCGCGTATAGCTCGCGCACGCAGGCGAGCACCGTGGTCCAGGCTTGATCGCCAAACCCAAACTCGGTTAAGGTGCCGGCCATTTTGGGAATGGTTGACGAATTGGTCTGAGCCTTGTTGTCGTCGGTGTTGATGGCACAGCCGCCAACGCAGCGATTGAGATAAACCAGTTTGGCCGCTCGGCCATCGCTGCGCAGATGTTGCGGCGGTACGATGACGATGTCATCCTCGCGCGGGGCCGCGACGTGCGCATCTGGCAGCAACGACTGGGCTGTCGCCATGCTACTTCCGAGCAGCAAGCTCGCTACAACAATCAAGCGCATGGCCGACATGATTTGCTGAGCCTAGCACGGCCCGAAACCACAAAACCGCGCAGATTGCGCGGTGGGTGGTAATCTCGGTGCTTCAACAAACTATCGAACGGATTGGCCGATCAAGTCGCGAACTTTGTCAAGATCAACGTGTGGGTTGGACGCGCCGTAGGTTTTGATTGGTGCCCACAAAAAGTCAGGGTGGTCGTCCATGCTTTCCGTGCAGTAGCGGCCGCCGATAACTTTGCCCCTCGCGCCAACTTCGAGAATGTAATGATAGCTGTCGGTTTCGGTGTGGTCAGAGAAGCCCATCGGTATGGATTCAGGTCCGCTTTCGGTGATGTAATCAACTTGCATGCGCACTTCGACCAGCTTTTTAGCGTTGGTGTTGAACGTCCATGTTGACCCGGTGGCGCCGACGCAGGCGTTGGCTTTGGCTGCCGTGATGTCGTCTTGTTGAGTGACGCGGTAGCCGACTACGGGTTGATTCCATACTTCGGTGTTGGCTGTGCGGTCTTCGACCAGCGCCATGTCGTTCTTGCCCAAGAAGTTGGCCAAAATGACGTGCAATGCGCCAGGGTTTACGTCCAAGTCATTGCTGTTGGCCGATTCGTTGGCATTGGGGGTGAAGGTCTCGGCATTGCTGCGACCTCCCAGCATCACGGCATTGGTGCGATCGTACACATTTTGGGTTAACGCTTTGATATCAGCGACATCAAACGTAATACCGTTGATGGTGACCGGGCGTTGCGGCTCGGGTTCGAGCAGGGCCGCTGGCGCCCACGCATGGCACGTGCCCCACCACGATTGTGGGCCTTCGCCTTCATCGTCGATGCCATTTTTGCCATCGTTGTCGAATCCGTCAAAAATAGCTCCAAGCCGCTGGAAGTTCTTCATTTGCCAGGTAGTCGCCGGGCCAGCGCATTGAAAATAGGTGTCCCAGTTGGCTTTGGCGCCAGCTCCCGAGAGTTTATTCGGTTGGTTTTCGCAACCGGCATTGTTATTGAACGCCGCGTCGTATTTTTCCAAGGGCGATTTCACGCCGGCACCTTGCCAGCGATTGTTGTGCGAACGTTCCGCGGTTGGCCAATACGTGTCAGTCCAGGCGTTTTCGATACGGCCGGCCACTGAAGGGAAGCGTTGTTTCCAAACTGGTTTGTCGAGTTTGCCGGTTTTCGGTAACGACGACAGTCGGTAGACGAGGTGCGTGGATAGCAGTTTGGGATCGTTTTGCGCATCCCATGCGTCGGCTTTGCTTTGATCGCCGCCAATGTCGGGCGCATCGTCGATATCGCCCGGTAAGTTTTCTTCGCCGCCATCACCGTCTTGGTCGGTGCAGGCAACAAGGTTTATGGACGCAAGCAGCGAGATACCGAGGGCGGACATGATGTTCTTCATGCCGGATGAAAGAGCACAACTTGTGCCGACTGCATGGTTCGGTTACTTCATTGTTTTCAGTATGTTGACACGTGCGACGAATCGCCATGGCTGCACCAGTGACCAGATCGGCAGTTTGCAGGATGGGGTCGCTTCACCCAAGCGACGTGCCCGATGGGGCGTTGGCCAATGCGGCAGATCGGATGCTGCTGCCCAGTATGCGATTGTGCCAGCTGTGTTACCGTTACCATATCCATGCGATTTGGCCGGTATTTGATTTCGATCGCGGTGTTGGTGGTAATTGGCTGTGGCAGTCAAACTCAGCGTGCAGGGACGGTGCCGTTGCGCGCTGGCTGTCCGGCCGCCGGCTGTCCGGTGACCGGCGACGGGCCGCAACGGTTGGCGGCGAGTCAAAAAGCACTTGCCGAATTTAATGTCGAGGCTGTGAAAACCGAACTTGATGCCGCCGCCGCTTCACCGCTTGACTACAAATCGTACGTGGCGTGGTGGGAGCATCGCGGCATTGCGGCGGCGTACGTGGAGGACGAAAAAGCCGCCAGCGCAGCGTTCGATATGTTGTTGGCGCTCGATCCGCGGCATTTGCTTAGCTACACTCTGTCACCCAAGGCGACGTTCGTATTTGAAAAAGTACGGGGCCAAGAGCGCACCGAAGCCGCGCTCGATATTAACTGGCCGCGCGATCTCAAAGTTGGCAGTGATGTGCCACTCAATGTCGAAGTAGTGGCAGATCCCAAAGGTTTTCTCAAACGCGCGAGTTTGTTCGTGCGTGAGCGTGGCGCAAGCGATTGGCGTGCTGCCGATTTTACGATCACGGCTGGCAAAGCAACGCGGTTACGACTGCCGGGCCTCGATAAAAAATCGCCCGGTGCCATCGAACTATATTTGCAAGCGTATGACGATAAAGGCAATACCGTGTTGACCTGGGCCGATCCAAAACGCCCACGCGAAATCGCGATGCGGTATGAACCGCCGACGCCGTGGTTTCGCAAGTGGTGGGTTTGGGCTGCCGCAGGCACCGTGGTGGCGGGCGCCACCGGGGCCATCGTTTTTACCGCGACCAACGAACCGCCGAGCCGCGTCGGCGGCAGTGTGGTGATCAACTAAGGACTTGTAAATCCTAGCCTACGTAGTTAGTTCGTGTAGCGCTTCGACGTTGTCAACAGTTGCGAATTTGCTGCGGCCGTCTTTGCCTTCTTGGTGAATCCGGCCCATGGCAAAGGTTGGGTCGTGGGTGAAAAATAGCCGGCCGTGACGTTGTTCAAGGTCGGTGAGCAACGCCGCTTTTTCTTCGATGATTAGCTCGGGGTAACGGTCGTAGCCCATGGTGATGGGCACGTGGACCCACGGCCGGCCAGGAATCAAGTCGGAGGCAAATAGCACTGGCCCCGAGGGCATGGCGATTTCGGCTAATAGTAGACCTGGCGTGTGGCCGTTGCTGCGATGAAACCGCACGTCGGGGCCAAGGCTCGGGGTGTGGTCGTCGGCGACCAATTCAAGTCGGCCGGTGGCTTCGAGCAGCGCGGTAAGTTCTGGAATGAACGACGCGCGATCGCGGGCATGCGGATTTTTTGCGCGTTGCCAGGCGTCGGTGCCGACCACATAAGTAGCGTTGGGAAATACTAAACTCAGCGGTGCATCGGTGCGCCAAGCCGACAGCGCACCGCCAGCGTGATCAAAGTGCAGATGCGAAAACACCACGACATCAACATCGTTGGGGCCCACGCCAAGTGCTGCCAACGATCGCAGCAACACATGCTCGGCTTCAACAACGCCAAAGCGCGCTTTCATGGCTGGGTCGAAAAACGCGCCGATGCCAGTTTCGAATAACACGGTGCGGTCGGGCTCGCGCATCAGCAGTGCGCGGCATGCCAACGGAATTCGATTTTGGGCATCCGGCGTGATCCACTTTTCCCACATGGCTTTGGGCGCATTGCCAAACATCGCACCGCCATCGAGACGTTGTGAGTTGCCAAGCACCGCCGTTAACGTTCGGGTCATGCCGTACGTTGTACTGCACGCGAACAGTTGCGGCTAGTGCTAGGGCGGTGACCCAGCACATGGCGCGAATGCCGCCCATGGTTGCCGTTTCGAAAACATGACCGCCGTGACCGGCTCTTGCGGCGCGTGGCGTGGCCCAGGGAATTCATTCAAGACGTAGACATAGTCGAGCTGGACGTTAATGGGCTCGTCGATATCGCCGCCGAGCGTGGGCTCGGCAATGACATACGTGTGATGCTGTCTAGGTGCCAGGGTGGAATCCCACACGATCGTCTTGCCGCCATCAGCGGCCGGTTCAAAGCGTCGGCCAATAAAACCTTCGAACAAATTTTCCGGTGCCGACGACCGCCATACCCGCGCATTGATGTGGCGATGAATATCGCCGGTCGGCACATTATGCCCAGCGCCTACGTTGGTCACTGTCATGTGCAACGAGGCTTGGTCGCGGCACACCGATGTGGCGATGGCGGCTTCAAGCATGGCCGGGTTATGTGAACCTGCAAATGCGTGGTTGTGCCGTGAGCCGTGGCAGGTCATGCAACCTGCCGGCGCGCTGGCATACGGCCCGCGCATGAATTGGTCGACAGTCGACTGCATCGGGTGCTTGGTAAGCCCTGTGACTTCACCGAGCCGAAAGCCCAACACGGGAAATGTGAAATTGTGGCAATTGCCACAATACGCGGGGCTACCAAACGAAGTGTCAGCGACGGTTTGATGCGGCGAAGTTGCACTGCGGTGACGGCTGACCATCGCGCCGTTACGGATGTGACAGGTCGCGCAGTTGATACCTTGGTCGGCCAGTTGATGTTGGCCGCGCTGCAACTCGGCTTGCTGCACGTCGGTTGGGGCGTGACAGTTTACGCACCATTGTTGCGGCTTGACTCGAAATTCGGTTTGAAAAATCGAGTTGGTCCATGCTTGGGCGTGGCGTGAACCAGCCCATTCGTCGACGATAGCAGCGTGGCATTCCCGACACGCTTCGGCGTCAACTAACGCGGGTGCCGTGGTGCCCAGTGCGATGAGTTGAGCGCCACCTGTTGGCCGCGCGTACCACGCGGGTCGCTTGGCCTGGGGCTCGGCCGGCGTACTGGTGGTGCTTGGCGCATGTGGCCCAGTACAGGTGGCCGACAAAACACCGACCGCCATAGCAACGAGGCGGCGCATCAACTGCTTCGGCTTGGCGGGTAACACGTGCGTCGGTGGTTGTTGCGAATCACTTGGCCGTTACAGTTGTGGTCGCCCACGATGTCGCATTGGCCGCCGCCACAATTACCGGCACACCTTCACGATCGCCCCAACGATAACCACTTGCATACGCTAGTTGTGCGCCACCATGGGTGCCCGCAACCAACACCAGTTTGCCGTCTTCCCGATACACTAGAATCTGCGCTGCAATCGCGAGGTCCTTACCGCCACGGGTTTCCACCATGCCACATTCGGTCACCACCAGCGCGGTCACGCGATCGGGTGCTTGGTTCTCTGGATCGTGGCTGCGCATGACCCAGTATTTGTTGCCGTTGCATTTGGTCGCGCGTAACGCTTCTTCAACGGTAATTTTGCTTTTAGTTTCGGCAATCTTGCTGCGATCAGCAAAAAAGATCGAAGCCGCATTGATCACTGGTAGATACACGGCGTCGCCTTGGCTGCCGTAGTAACTGCTTTCCAGGCTCGCGGTCACAAAGCCATCCACTTGTGGATGTTTGGCGCCGTTCGGCTTAAAAAGTTGGGCAGGTACCAGCGCGTTGCCCTTGTCCGACGCGCTGGCAAATTGATCTAGGGCTTGATTGGCAATCGCCAACGCTGGGGCCCACTCTTTGAAGGCCGGTTTGGAGGTGTTGAGTGCCAGGCCGTTTTCGCTGTCTGTCTCATTTTGGGTGGTCACTACGGTATACGCTGGGCCGAGCACCGACGAGACTTTGCCTTTGGCAAACTCTTTGGCTGCGGCCACTCGCGCTGCGCGCCAGGTCATGAGTTTGGCTTTTTTGGACTTTTCAAACGCTGGATTATCGACGGTGGTTGACGTTGCAAAGACTTGCACGTCGCTTAGGCACATGTCGGTGTATTTGCTGCCTTCGTACACGCTGTTGACCTTGATCTCGATGGCTTGCAGCGCACCTTCGGTTTGTGGCAACACAAATTCTTGCCAGGCTGCATCGTCTTTGAGCTCGACGACTTTTTTTACACCACTGGGCATCAGGGTAAGCGTGGCGGTTTTGACGCGCGCGTTTTGCTTAAAGAGCTCGGGAGATTTTTGATAACCGTTGCGAATGCGTACGCGGACCGAGGTCGTGCTGTCGAGCGCGGTGAGTTGCATGCGCAGCCATTGCCCAGCGCCGCTGCCCTTGTCGCCTTCAACCCACGCGGTTTTCGGATCGTCATCACCGGCGTAATTGGCGTGATAGTTTTCTTGAAACTTGTTCCAGTCGTTCCACAAAAATGAACTAGCTTCGAAGCTATCGGAAAACAGTCGGCGTTCGCGAGCCGCGGCTTTGGCGGCAACCGGTTTTTGCGGCAGCTTCGAGGCTTTGGGCCCTTGCAGATGTGCCTGAACTGGCGAACCGGCCGGCGTGGCGGCCCCGGTGGCTGCAACCAATGTTGGTGCTGCAAAAACGCTGCTGGTGCTAACGACTGCTCCAAGCAGCAAGGATCCGAGCATGGCAATTGATGTAGTTTTTGACATTGTGTTCCTTCTGATAACGCGTAGCGGGACCAAGTTATTCACTAATATTGTGCGCAGCGGTTACGGCGATTTGATGCGGATGGTTTGACCATCGGTGAGCGTGATGGCGCGGGTTAGCAGCACCGACCCGTCCTTCGGTGAGGTCAAGACGATGGTATGCGGCCCGGCCGGCACTTTGCGTGGTGGCATAATCGGGGTCGGGCCGAGCCCGGCACCGTCGAGGCTGACGTTGGCAAAAGGTTCGGCAGTGACGACAATGAAGCCGAACCCGGCCGGCTTGACAGCGAGCTCGGTTGGCGGCGCATCAGGTTTGGGCGGCGGTGGCCGGGGCGGTGCAGCATCGGGCTTGCGCACGGTGGTGCTGCGCCGCGCGTCAATCGGCGTGGGCGGGGCGTCGGCGATTGGAGCGAGCGGTGCATCGACGAGCACCGGCAGCGGTAGCAATGCATCACTCGCGCCGCGCGCATCGGGCGCGGGCATCGGCACAACCGGCGCAGCATCGACGCTAACGACGCCAACGACGCCCGGGTTGCGGCGATCGCGCGTCACCAGATAGCCACCAACGCCAAGGCCGGTGACTAACAACACGGCGGCGGCGATCGCCACGGTTGGTTTTTTGCGCGACGTGATCAGATCGTCCAGGGCTTCGGGTTGCTTGGCGAAGTCGCCGACGTTGGTCGATGCCGGTGTTGCGCCGGTGCCGGCGCCGGTTACTCCGGTCACGCCGATTTCGGTGTGCGCAATTGCGACTGCGGCGGCGGCTTCGGTGTCGTTGCCCACGGCCGTGATTTGGCCAATCGGCCGACCGGCCGGCGGGTTGGTGGTGCCGTCGATGCCGCCGATGACGCCGGCCAGCCATTCACGATGCTTATCGCGTTGCCCTGCGAGGTGCTTGGCGGCCCAAGCTTCAAGCGATTCTTCGCCTGCGTTCATCACCACTTCTTCAAGTTGCTCTGCAAATTGCGCAGCACTCGGGATGCGCCGTTCAATGTCGCGTTCAAGGCCGTTGAGAACCACCGCGTCAAGGCCGAGGGGCAGGGGGCCGACAACGCTCGAAGGTAAGGCAATTTCTTGGTTTTGCACCGCGTAGACGATGGCGTAGATGGACTCGCCTTCGAACATGCTTTGGCCGGTGAGCAGCTCCCACAGCACGACGGCAAGTGAAAAAATATCGGAACGCCGATCAATCGCTTCGCTTTTAATTTGTTCCGGCGACATATACGCCGGTTTGCCTTTGAGCGAACCAAACTCAGTTGCTGGCGCTTGGCGGTTTTTGATCAACGCGATGCCAAAGTCGATCACCTTGACGTGGCCATCAAAACCCATGATCAAATTGTCAGGCGAAATATCGCGATGCACCACGCCCATCGGATGGCCGTTGAGATCTTTGAGTTCATGTGCAGCGTGCAGGCCGCGACAGGCTTCGGCGATGGCACGGGCAATCACGGTCGGCGGTGGCCGCATGTCGGCCAGTTCACGGAATGAGATGCCTGCGACATATTCCATGACCATATACAACGTGCCGTCGTTGTCGCCGAAGTCGTGGACCCCAGCGATGGCGCCGTGATTGACCTTCGCCAAAATCGCGGCCTCGTCGAGAAAATGCGCGCGCACGGTTTCGGCGCCAGCAAGTTCACTGCGGATGGTCTTGATCGCGACCATCTGCTCAAACGAACCCGGGCCACGGCGGCGGCCAAGCAGCACATCGCCCATGCCGCCGGACTTCAAGGCGCAAAGTACTTCGTAGTTGCCAATCTTAGTCACAGCGATACCGTAATCCTGATCAAAGAATAGGCGTTTTTACGATGGCCGCGGGGCTTTGTAGCCAGATTTTGTTAACCAGAGTTCGGCGCATGGCGCTGGTCGATCAACTCGCGGGTCGTGAACGTTTAATCCTCGGTGTCACTGCCCGACGCCGGACGCTCCACTAGCGCATGTTTGTACAGCAGTTCACGAAAGTGTCGCCGTGACAACCCGGATTGCTCGGCGGCGCGGGTCACATTGTTGGCATGAGCGGCAAAAACCAACGCGATATAGCGCTTTTCAAACTGGTCGTTCCAACGCTCTTTGGCGTCTTTAAATGGCAACGAAGCGTCGATGACCTCGGCGAAATTGCCAGTCGGCGAGCTGGTTTCTAGCCACAAGCGGAGATTGCGAAACGTGGTTGTTGATCCTGACAAGGCAAATGCCCGGTCCAGCACATTGCGCAATTCGCGAATGTTGCCGGGCCAGGCGTGGCGGTGCAGCTTATCTAGATTGTCGCCATCGATCGGGCCTGGGTCGAGTTTGCGGCTGCGATAAAAATTGCCGATCAAAAATGGCAGATCTTCGAGCCGATCGCGCAAAGGCGGCAGCGCTAGATGGACTACGGCCAAGCGGTAAAATAAGTCAAAGCGAAATTCTTTGGCTGCGACCATGCGCGCTAAATCGCGGTGAGTCGCGGCGACCACCCGGGTGTCAACGGTCACGGGTTTGTCGGCACCCACTGGTTGCACGGTTTGCGCTTCGAGCACGCGCAATAATTTGGCTTGCGCTGACAGCGGCAATTCGCCGAGCTCGTCGAGAAATAGCGTGCCACCGCTGGCTTCAACAAAGGCACCTTTGCGATCGCGTTCGGCGCCGGTAAACGCACCGCGAACGTGCCCAAACAAATGCGACTCGATGAGCGCTTCACTAATCGCACTACAATCAACGACAATAAACGGCCCGGCGGCCCGGGCCGACGCATCGTGAATGGCGCGCGCCGCCAATTCTTTGCCCGTCCCGGATTCGCCTTCGACGAGCACGGTGGCATCACTGGGACTTGCGAGTTCCAAGATGGCAAACAGCTCGCGCATCGCCACCGAGTGCCCAACCATGGCGCCAAAAAACGATTTTTCCGACGGTGGTATCGATGGTGCGTCGGCTGCGCTGATACGAACTTGTGCGCCACCGAATTTGATGGTGGAACCTGCCGGTACCACCACTTCAACGATTCGGGTGCCTTGCCAGAACGTGCCGTTGGTCGAACCTAAGTCTTTGATGCGCACGCCTTCCGGCGTCGCCGACAATTCGGCATGGCGTCTCGATACTTGGGCGTCATTCAAGACCACCGCACACTCCACACCTGCACCTACAAGCAGCGGCCGGGCACCGATTACGTGGTGGCCACCTTGTTGGCCCAGCACCTGCATTACATACGCCCGTGCCGCTGTGCGGCCCTTGGTTGCCGACGAGGCTAGTCCAGTGTGCAACACCGTGCGGCGATCGATCATCACAACAAGACGTTACCGCAGAAGCAATTAAAAACCCACCGACGTAGTGCCCGTCCATCATCGTCCATAGTGTTAGGATTCATTTATGAAACGCGCCATGCCCAATTACTTGCCACCAATTGTCGCAACTGTGCTTGCGTGCATTGCAGCGTGTGCAGGCGATCCATCGTTAACGGTAACTGTGACGGCTGACCCCACCTTCGACCCTGCTGGGCGCACAATTGAAACCCGCGTTGACGTTTATGAAACTGCCGTTGTTACGTGCGATCAAATTGAGTTTGGTGACGTGACACGGGAGCAACTTGCGGCATTTCGGGTGACCAAAGAAACCGATGCCCCGTTGGTGTTATCCGAAATATCTCGCCTTGGCGCCAAGGTTTTGATTGCGCGGCAGACGGTAGACGGCGAGTTGACCATGATCGGCTGCACCGAAGTCGGTGAGATTAAAGAGCACAGCAAAGTTACGATACAAACCAATCGCCTCGCGCGAGTGTCATTTTCCAATCAAAGTGCCACCGCTACTCAAACCACGGCGTTACGGGTGCGGCTAGTTGCGGTGGATGTTGACAACAAACCAATCAAAGGTCGAGCCATTCGTTGGCAGGCTTTTGCGCCGGTTGGTGCAACGTTTCCCGAGCAGGGCTACACGGTGATCAAAGATTCCGAGGGCGGGTTTACGTACGTGCAGCCGAATGGGATGGATGCTGCAACCAACGACTATGGTGAAGTTGAACACGGATTTTCGCCGCCCGATAAAGTGGGACCCTATGGCGCGGTGGCCCGGGTTTCGTGGGCTGACGTGCAGCCACGTCTGTTGACGGACTTTGCCGAGGGTGTTGTTAAAACCATTACCGTTCCAGCGGGTGAAGCGGTTGTGCAATGCGTGGCAAGTCGTGCAGCCATGGGCGGCGGCGACGACATCACATGTTTGACCAAACCAACGGCCGGCCCAACAAAACTACGACGCGGCAAGGTCTCATCAGGCACGCTTGTAGCGGACGACATCTCGCCGCAACTGCCAAGCTTTCCAGTGTCAGAGGCCCCGGCGTTTTTGGTGGTCAGTGGCGTCAACAACGCGGTCATTGTTGTCGGCGATAAGGGCCACTATGCGGCGGTAGGTGCGGCTACCGCGGCGTCGTGCGCAAGATTAAGTTGTGTCGTTGGCGCGGTGTTGCAAGTTGTTGCAGTGCCTGCATGCGGGACGAGCGCCCCTGCGATGGTGGTGCGAGATCTAAGCGAGATTTGGCGTACCGAGTTTGGTGGGGTTGCTACCAAACTGAACATTCCGCCATTGCAAGCGCTCACCGATGCTGCGTGTGTGGTCGTTGATGACGGCGGTGCAGAATCAATTCGACAAGTAGTCCTCACTAACTACACGCTGGGCACCGGCAATATGCGCAATCAAAATGGTGCCTATGTTTTTGTGCAAGGCGATGCCGCGCCGACGCCAGTTTCTCCGGTCCTCGGCCATGGATTTCTGGAGGGCCCGCGCCCTCAACTTTTGTTCTCGACGCTGGATATCACGGGTACGTTGGTGCAACAGGCCACGCTTACGGCGGTCAATGGCCAACGCCGCGTTGTGGTTGAGGGTGAAGTGCCGGCGCTGTCGTTGCCGACCCAACTCTTAAGTGCAAAAATCGATGGCGACGCTAATTATGACATTTTGATGGTGTATGGCAGCCTACGGTCCCTTGTTGTTCAAGTAGCACTCGTTCGCGCTGGCAGTGTCGATGATCTCGCGGCTTCGATTGCCATACCGACAACTGGTGGCGAGGCGTTGTTGGCTGATGTCGATGGTGATGGGGTGAAAGATATCGTGACGTTCACGCCAAAGGACACGAATCAAAACGCCATCTCTGTGATGTTTCTTGGCAAACGCAGTTAGGGGCGGATTCTTGATTGCAGCCGAGACGGCAACTGTAATCGCTTGCTAAGGTCGCACGGTGTCGCGCGTTTTGGGATTACTCACCGTGTTTTTGATGATGAGTGATTCCTCGGTTGCGCAAGCCGCGGCAGATGGCAGCATGCATGCCTCCGCTAATTCGCTGTTCGCCATCAAGATCATCGGTGGCCTGGTTGCGTTGATGGTGTTGGCGTACCTCGGTGGCCACAAGCGGGTTGTTAAGTTTCAAGAACGGCTCGGCATTTCGTCGGCGATTGCGGCCGGCTTGCCGTTTGTGGTGTTGGGCTTGGTGGCTTCGTACCCGGCCGTGGGCATTTTGACCGGCGATGTGCTCGATCGGTTGCGGCCACTGCTGCACTTTGGCTTGGGCTGGTTGGGGTTCATTATCGGTGCGCAGCTTGATATTCGCGTGCTCGATCGCGTGCCCAAAGGTACCGCGTACATCATCTTGGTCGAAGCCGTGGGGCCGCTCGCGGTCACGGTGGCGGTGTGCGGCGGCATCATGTTGTCGTTTGGCATGACCCTCGACGATCCAACGTTCTGGCGCGATCTGGTGGTCCTTGGTGCGGCTGCCGCCATGACCGCGCCGCGGCGATTTCGCGGCTTTGCCAATCGCGGCTGGAGTGAAGGCAAAGGTGTTGATATTTTAATTGCGCAGCTCGACGAAATCGTTGGGGTGGTTGGCTTGTTGTTTATCACCGCGTACTTTCGCGACGACAGCGCTAACGCGGCGTGGCAGTTGCCTGGCACGGCTTGGGTTTTTGTCGCCGCCGGCCTCGGGGTTTCGATTGGCGTGCTGATTTTTGTCATGGTTCGCGTGCCAACCTCCAATGCAGAATTTTTGGCCGTAGTGTTAGGCGGCATCGCGTTTGCGTCGGGACTTGCGGGCTATTTGCATTTGTCGCCGCTGGTAATTTGTTTTTTAGCAGGCGTGCTGGTCGTCAACTTCCCCAACGATCAACGTGAAGCGGTGTTCCGTATTTTGCACCATCTCGAACGCCCAGTGCATTTGTTGTTTTTGATCATTGCGGGTGCGCTATGGGATGTTGGGGATTGGCGCGGTTGGGTGCTGGTCCCAGCGTTTGTCATTGCCCGTAGCATCGGCAAATGGCTCGGCGTGCTTGGCGCGCATGCCTCGGTCGGCTTCGAAGTGCCACGCGGCTTTTTGGAAGACCGCCGGTTAGTTTCGCCACTTTCAAGTCTATCAATTGCATTGGTAATTAGCCTGGAAAGCCTGTATCGCGATCAAGCAATTCCGTGGATAACCACCGCTGTCATCGGCGCTGCGTTTTTCGTTGAAGTCGTGGTGCAGTTTACCGGTGGTAACAATGAACCGCTGGCAACCACGTCGTTAACCGGCGCGCCGGTCGATGAACTCGACGGTCCAGCACCAATGCCTCGCCATGATGACGAATCGGGACCAGTGCCGCATGTGCAGCCGCAACGTTCGGCGTCGACGAGTGCGCCATCGGGGCCGGTTGCGCGATTGCCTTCACCGCTGCTACCACCGCGCATTAAGGACGAAGATCTATGATCGCTGTACTCATCGTTCTGGCCCTGGGTGGGTTGATGCACGCGGCGCGCAGTTTTTCGGCTGATGTTGCCAGTGCTGGCACCGAGCTGGCGTTTGGTTATCTACTGCTGACCTCGTATTTTTTAGGCAAAGTGGTCAGCCGATTCGGCTTGCCCAAGCTCACCGGTTACATCGCGACCGGTGTCGTCGCCGGCCCCTACGTGTTGGGCCTGGTGACTCACGACATGGGTGGCTCGCTCAAGGTTGTCAAAGGCGTAGCCATCTGCATTCTGGCGCTTACCGCTGGGGCCGAACTCAACATCAAACGCGTGCGGCCGGTGATGGCCACGTTAAGCAGCATGATATTTTTTGCGGTGGTGCTTGGGATGACCGTGTTAGCCGGCGCGTTGCTGTTGCTGCGGCCGCTGTTACCGTTTTTTGATCAATTGACGTTGGTGCAAAGCCTTGCGGTGTGCGGCACGTTAGGCGTCGCGCTCACTGCAATGTCGCCCGCGGTTTTGATGGCGATGGTATCCGAGATGCGCAGCGACGGCCCCGTAACCCAAATCATGCTGGCCATGGTGGTGGTGGCTGACTTAGTGGTTATTATTTTCTACGCGCTAAGTTCAGCGGTTACCGTTGCTACAGTGGGTGGCGGCATCGACGTTACCCAAACCGTGCTTGCGGTCGGTTGGGAAATTTTTGGTTCCATCGGTTTTGGCTTGCTCATTGGCATGGTGATCGGTGCGTATTTGCGCTCGATGACCAAAGGTGCATCGTTGTTTGCCGTAATGGTGTGCGTTGTAGTGGCCGAGATTGGGTCACGGGTGCATCTTGATCCATTGATCGTCATGCTGGCTGGCGGTCTTTGGTTAGAAAACGTTTCAAAAGCCGATGCGCACGTGTTGATCAGCGATTTCGAAAGCGCACAATTGCCGGTGTTTTTGGTGTTCTTTGCGTTGGCTGGCGCGCAACTCGACATCTATGCGCTGTACGCCGTGATCGTGCCGGTGTTGATCATTTCGATCGTACGCGGCGCGGTGTTTTACGCGGGTTGCCAAGTGGCCTGTAAACGCACCAATGCCGACGCTGCGGTGGCCAAGTATGCGTGGTTTGGGCTGCTGCCCCAAGCCGGCCTAACCTTAGCCCTCGCGATGCTGATCCAGAAAACCTTTCCGAGTTTCGGCGTTGAGGCTGCGCTGATCATTTTTGGCGTCGGCGCTGTCAACGAAGTGGTGCCGCCGGTGCTGCTGCGGATCGTTTTGTTACGCTCAGGCGAGGCTGGCAAGCGTGTGGCCCACGATTTTGCTGAGCATTGAGGCGCGCCGCTCGCCTTGCGGCGCGTCGATGCGTTTTGGTGTGAGCAGGGATACGCAGGGTCATGTGAATGGTCGGGGGAACGGATGGGGCAACGGTCGGCTCCCAGCGGCTCCGGAGGGCGCGAGGTGGAGCTTGAACGGAAGCGCTGCGGCTGGCCGCGCGGCCACGGGGTCGAAGCAAACGGTGCTAATGGCTGGGATTTTTTCGATCATCGCAACCGAGTCATCGACGCGCACCCGGCTCGCACAACGCCGAACAACGTCAGCGCGCCAGGTGGCCTCGCAGCGTTACACGATGCTCATGCGGCGCTCGCCATTACGGCTAACACCAACGCATCAAAATGGACCGGCGAACCGATCGACTACGCGAGGTGCATCGACTATTTGGTGTGATGCGCGGCGGTCGCGCAAGCGGTCAACACCAGGGACTCAGGCGTTGGTAAATCGGCGGAATGATCATAGAAAAAGTGGCGAATGGTCAGCTTGCCCGTACCTTCTGCGCCACATGCAACTGGCAAGTCGCCGGCCTTCACCCCACCGCACGTTACTCGCGCGCTACTTTTTTCTTGGATCATTCATTGGCCGATCCTGGTTAGGCGGTTACCCAGCGTGCCGCACTACGTGGGCAACCATCGCGGTTGCGAATTTTCGCAGCAGCTCGCGGGTTGATTCATCGGTGAGCTGACCGGCAGCGTCGAAGCGCTCGTGCTGCCTGGCGATCAAAATCTCGGGTTGATTGAGTGTCGGTGAATCGCTGTAGATCAACATTTGCCGCAAGTGAGCCTGCGCACGCATCGAGCCGCTCATGCCGGCAGCGCCGCCGATGATGCCACACGGTTTGCTCCGCATCGGCGAGGTAGCGGGTGGCCGCGATGCCCAATCAAGTCCGTTTTTGAGCGCGCCGGTAACACTGTAGTTGTATTCCGGGCATGCAAAGATCACTCCGTCGCAGGCGCTGATTTGCGCTTTGAACGCAGCGACAATCGCTGGGTCGTCTTTGATGTCGCTGTTGAACAGTGGCAACTCGCCGAGTTTGTCGTCGATTTCCATCGTGACATTGGGCGGCAGCATGGCTGCAATCTCACGTAACAGCGCGCGGTTGAGCGAGGCTTTGCGCAAACTGCCACAGATACCGAGCAAACGTACCGGCGAATTCATCGCGTTAGGCTAACACGGTCGCAGCCGCGAGCGCTTGGGGCGTTGGCGCTTGCGCGACGGTGACATGCGTTATACCCGCATGCCGCAGGGCCTGAGCTGTAGTTTCGCCGATTGCAATGAAGCGTTGGGCGATGTTGGGTGGCAGGTTGGGCGCAGTGCCCAGCAGCGTTGCCAGCGCTGCGACTTGCGACGGCGCAAAGATGCAGAGCGCCGCGATGGCGCCGGTGCGCAGCTCCGTCAACAGTTGGGTTTCAAGTTGGCTGAGGCTGGCCGCGGCCCGTGGCAAGGTACGATACGCAATCACTTCGTCGACGATTAGCCCAACGCTGCGCAACGTGATACCGGCTTCGACGCGACCATCTTCGGCGCGTGGCAACAGCACGCGTGCTGGCGCGCCTCGGCCGATGCGCCGGTGCGCGGTGAGCTGGGCCACGATGGTGGCCGCAAGCCCCGCAGCGTTAGCGAGTTCCGCCACAGTTGCGGCGATGCCGTGCTCGGCCAGTGCGCGCTGTGTTGCTGCACCTACTGCGACGACGAGCGTGTTTGGCCCGATGGCCGCGCCGCTTGCAGTCAGTGCCGTGACGAACGGCCGAACACTAGCGTGGCTGGCAAAACCAATAGCATCGTAGGTCGCCGCGACGCGCGCTGCGCCCAGCAACGCTGCTTGATCAAGCGCGGGGGCTGTGGTGGTTACGGGCAGGCAGGTGGCGATGATGCCATGCTGCGCTAGCGCAGCAACATACTCGCGGCTTCGCTCAGCATCTCGGGTTAGGACCGCGCGCATACGCAATTATAGACATTTTGCAGGTTGGGTTACACCTCAACCGGGTGTAGGTTTTGCGCGTGATTATTGCGCGCTGGCTGTTTTTAACTGGATGTGGGTGGGCGCTGGTATGCGGTTGTTCCTCGGCAAAATCGACCGATTCGCCCGCTAAGCCTGCGTCGAATGAACACCAGCTTGCACAAGCTGGCAGTGCTGCTTTGGTAGCCAACGCTGCGCTCGCGACTGCAACATTCAAGCTCGCTACCGGTGATAAGGTAGTTAAGGTTGAAGTCGTGAAGTCGCCGCGTGCAATTACCCAGGGCTTGATGTATCGGCAGTACATGCCACCGGACCACGGCATGTTGTTTTTGATGGGCGAAACCAAAGAACATACGTTTTGGATGCACAACACATTGATTGCGCTCGACATGATGTTCATCACCAAAGATTTTGAGATCGCTGGCATTGTTGAAAATGCAACGCCGCAAACCGACGAGATTCGCACGGTCGGAAAAACGTCGTTGTATGTGCTCGAAGTAAATGGCGGCTGGAGCAAAGCCAATGGCGTCACCGCCGGCACCAAGGT
>JAGPDK010000372.1 GCA_018057605.1 Kofleriaceae bacterium
GGTGTGGAAGACCAATCGTGCGCTTACCGTTGGGATTGCGTTTACCGCATTGGTTGCCGGGCTATTGCCGGGTGGTATCGCGTGGGTTGGCAAACATCTGATCAACAACATTATCTTTGCAGCCTCGACCAAAGCTGCAAGCGATCGCGAAGACGCGATGATGTGGGTTGGCCTGGAGCTGGGCTTAGTCTTGCTCGCCGCCATGATTGCGCGTACCCAAGGCGTGTTTCGCGCGTTGCTCAAGCAACAACTCGGGCAGCGCATCAATGTTGAAATTCTTGAAAAAGCGCTAACGCTCGAACTCACCCAGTACGAAGACTCGGAATTGTACGACAAAATGACGCGCGCTCGCCGCGAAGCCTCGTCGCGCCCGTTGTCACTGGTGACCCAAACGTTTGAGCTTGGCCAAGCGATGATTACGCTGGCCACCGTCGGTGCTTTGCTGGCGGCATTTTCACCGCTGGCGCTGTTGATGCTCATCGGTGCAGCGTTGCCAGCCTTTGTTGCAGAACTAAAATTCTCCGGCGATGCGTTTCGCTTGTCGCGTTGGCGCACGCCTGAAACCCGCGAGCAGATTTACTTAGAAACCGTGCTGGCCCGCGAAGATCACGCCAAAGAAGTGAAGCTGTTTGGCTTAGGGCCACGCTTTTTAGCGCGCTACAAAGCCATCTTCGATAAACTTTACGCCAGCGATCGCGCGCTAACTATTCGGCGTGGCATTTGGGCCATCGTACTCGGTGCGCTCGGCCAAATTGCATTTTATGGCATGTACTTGTGGATCGCGTTGGCCACCGTCGATGGTCAAATCACGCTTGGTGACATGACCATGTACGTGGTGATCTTCAAACAGGCGCAGATGTCGTTGACCAGCGCGCTCGGTGACATCAGCGGCATGTATGAAGATAATTTGTATCTATCAAATCTCTATGAGTTTCTCGATACGCCGACGATGTCGCCCTCGGGCACCGCGACGTCAGGGCCCAAACCTGGGGATGGCATTCGCTTTGAAGATGTGTCGTTCATGTATCCCGACGCATCGGAACGCGCCCTCGACGGCGTGACGCTGCACATTCCGCCGGGCTCCAAGCTCGCCATCGTCGGTGAAAACGGTTCAGGCAAAACCACATTGATCAAATTACTCACGCGGCTGTATGCGCCCACGGGCGGCCGCATCTTGCTCGACGGACGCGACTTGCGCGAATGGGATGCGTTGACGTTGCTGCATCGCATTGGCGTTATTTTCCAAGACTTCGTGCGGTACCAACTCACCGTCGGTGAAAATATCGGCGCTGGCGACGACCGGGCCTATGATGACCGCACCCGCTGGGATGATGCGGCCGAGCGCGGGCTGGCCAAGCCCATCATCGACACGCTGCCAGGCAAATATGATACCCAACTTGGTCGCTGGTTCAAAAATGGTCGCGAGCTATCGTTAGGCCAATGGCAAAAAGTCGCGCTAGCACGTTCGTTCATGCGCAAAGAAGCCGACATCTTGGTGTTAGACGAACCGACTGCGTCGATGGATGCCGAAGCGGAAGTTGCGATTTTTGAACGTTTCCGCGAAGTCACCGAGGACAAAATCGCCATCGTCATCTCGCACCGTTTTTCGACGGTACGCATGGCCGATCAAATCATCGTGCTGGATCACGGCACCATTCGCGAGCGCGGCAGTCATGAAGAACTGCTCGCCGCCAACGGCCGCTACGCCAAGCTGTTTCACCTGCAAGCCCAAGGCTATCGGTAGGCATTGGGCCCGGCGCTCCTCGCGGCACCGCAGCCACCGCGCACCAACCTTATGGCGCAGGCGTAGCTTCTGGCTCAGGTTCACTATTGCATTGCATCTCGGCGACGCATTCGCCTTGTTTACCGGAGCACTCCATCCGGTTTTCGGTTGCAAACTTTGCTTTGGCGTCGTCGCTAACCAGCGGTGTCCATTTGCAACAGCAGGTTTCGGCGGCCACATCATCGGCCTTTTCAACCGACTTTTTGGGCCCGCCGCCACAACCGACCGCCATCATGATCATCGCTAGCAATGCAACAGCTTTTTTCATGGCGCAGGCGTATCACGACTCGCGGCACACTGCGAGTCGGTGACGCCGCGCGATCACCCACGTCCGCTAAATCGGCGTTAGATCGCGCGCCACGCTGCAGTTGCCAGGCCGATGACGGCACCGATCCAAAGTGTCGCGGCCGCGAACACAGCCAGCCCTAGCACCGCCATCGCGACGCTGTCGGCCTCTGGACGGCTCGCAGTGGCGTCGACTGCCGCACCTGCGGTGGCGTTAACAAGCTGATGCGGCCGCCAGCGTCGGGTGATGATCCACACGGCGGCGAGCGCACCCAGGCCAAACGCGAGGAGATGTTCTTTAACATCGAACCAACGGGCCATGCGCATCGCTGCCAACGCTTTTGAATCTGCAGCCGTTGGTTCAGGATTCGGCACGGCGGTGCCTTCGACCCGCGATCGATCAATTGCTCGACGGTGGAAGTCGCTTGCGATAGCCACCGGATTTTCCAAGTACGCGACACGCACGCGGATTTTGTATGTTGGGTACATGACATTGCCGAGCACAAACGCTGCGAAATGCAGCACCAAGGCATACGTTGCAAAACGTCGCGTGCTTGCAAAACTACCGCGCTGTTTCAGATTGCGACGTAACCACAGCACCAAGTGCGTCGCCGCGGCGACCGCTGCTACCGCTAGCACGGTGTGCAACACCAGCATGAGTCGAGCAACGCCATCGCTGAGCAACATGCGCAGAGTGTGCGCGAACCAAGACATTTCTGGCAGTCGCCACGGCACCGTTGTGAACTCGCGCTTACGCGAAGAATGGCTAACCACTGGAAATTCGGCGATAGGTTCACTGGCACGACCATTGCTCCAGTGACGTTCATGTCTATTTCCGTCAAAAATATTACATCAATAATTTCAAATATTTACAAAGCAGGTCCAGTCGCTGTCGCATTATGTATCAGCGCTCCAGGCTGCAATGGCGGCGATCGAGCCAACAACGGCGGCGAATGTCCTGATGATGAAGTGTGTTCGCCAAAGACCAACGGCGGGCTGTATTTTCGCAGCTACGGCTATGCCAATCGCTTGACCGATGCTGGGCCAGAAGTCACGGCGATCGGAGGTAGCCAAACTGTGGATCTCTACGCCAAAGCGCTCATCTCGCTGCCGTTAAGTTTTGGGTTTGGGGTCGACGCAGGCACCAGCGTCGCGGCCACGGTCAAAGGCCCGCACCAAATTACACTCACGGGCGTGCAACTCGGGAGCAACTATGTGCGCATCACGGATCCTGATGACGGCACGCTGTTTGATCGTATTTCAGTTGGAGCCGCAGCCATCAGCCGCATCAGCGTCGGTGGCGCGCAAGAGCCCACGACCGAGCCAAGCCTTGCATTTACCGCGCAATCAACACTCGCCATTGAACTTTTTGATAAAAACGACCGCCACCTGATCGACGAAGCCGCGATGATCAGCGGCGCCACAATCACCCGTGGCAACCAGTGGGATATTGCTACCTTCGTCGGAGCGATCAGTCCAGGCAACCAAACCCTCACGGTCACGGCCGGCGATCGGCCCGCCGCCACCCTTGAAATTCGCGTGGTCGCAGGCGCTGAACAAATTGCCGCCATTGCGCCGCCCGCACAGCTATTTGTTAACGAATCGGTCTCGGTTTGTTTCCGAGCAACAACCGGCAACGCGCGGGTGGTGGGCTTGCCATGGACCTTCACGCTCAATGGCGTTGCGGCAACTGACAGACTGACTCGCAACTGCACGTCAGTCGGATTAGCCCAAGCAGGAACGGCCACCGTGGTGGCAACCGCGGGTGGCGTGTCAACGACGCTCGCAATTCCCGTGGTCATCAACCCAGCACGCCGCAATTCGATTCGGGCCGTTGCGTCCATGTTGGTCGACGACGGCTTTGCCACGGCGGGTGAACGCGCGCAAGCCTTGCGGCTGCAGTCTGTTAACGCCAGCACAATACCGTAACGCAACGCCGATTTATCGACGCAGCTGCGCTGGTGAAATTTGCTGGTCTGGCGGAATGATTAAATCGTCATCGGTGCTCGCCACGGCTGGGAACGTTGGAGTCGCGACAATTTCCATCTGATGATTGCTTTCGCGGTAATCGAATTCGGCCCCGAGCATTCGCTCGTTGGGTGCATTCCCTGACGCCGCATGCGAACGCATCACCAGCGCCCCGCACACTGCAACTTCAGCACCCGGTAGCAACAAAGCCTCGCGATGCAACATGGTGAGGCCTTTGGCGTCGCGCAAATAGCGGTCAACCCAAGGCCCGATGGCAACGGCAAAATCCAGTTTCATGCCGCGAACCAGCACTTCGCCGGATTCGTCGCGCAACAGGAAATCGCTGCACTTCGCGTTTTCATAGACTAGCGTTTGGGCCGCGTTGGCCGCGCGCTGCTCAACATGATACGCAATGCATGGCTGTTGCAGCAACGGACTAGTAAGCGGCACACTGCCCGGCGGCGGAAACGCAACGCCAATCAGTACCGCGGCTTCGCCTTCGAGCAAATCGCAAATTTTCTTGCGGGTCACATGTTTGAGCACGCGCCGCACTTTTTCAGCACGGTCGATAGGCTCCGGCGGCAACACCTTGTGGCCCGCCGCCTGGCTCGTCACGTTCAGCCCTCGCCACAGCGATGCAAAAATCACAATCAAGATTACGCTGCCCAATCCAAACAACATTGCGTCGATGGTACTGGGACCACGAACCGAGGACAATTGCCCATGAATTCTGATTTTGCGAGTTGGGTCTCGTGGTTTCGCGCATCGGCGCTCAGCTTTGTCTGATGCCGAAAAAAGCGACGGAGCCAACCGGCTCCGTGTTCGCCTTCGCTACCTGCGTAGCAAAAAAAATATTTTGATCCGAGGCCGACGTCGGGTGACGCGAGCCGCATCGGGTGATGCGGGGCTGTGGAAAAGCTATGAATTATGTGGGTAACTTTTGGGAATGCACCGGTTGCGTCCCCCGACGCAATCGGCGCGAAGATCTACTGGCTACATTTGCGTAGAGCTGTGGCGACGAATGAACGTTGGGACATCGAGTTCGACATCGCCTTCGAGTTCACCCGACAAAACCGCTTTCATACTCGGCCGCGACTGTGCGCGTTTGCGTTCGGCTGGCAGTGGCGCTGGATACACCAATGGGTTGCCTTCAGTGACCGCTGGGCCCGAGCCTGCGGCCATGGTTGCCGAATAGCCAGTGCCATAGCGTTGCGAAGGATCAACATCAGGTACGGAGTCGTCGGACAGCGATGATAAGGCGCGTTCAACCGCGCTCACTTCGGCGGCATCAGGATGGGTCCACTGCATTTCAACTTCGTCTTCAACGAGATTGGCCGGCGGGCGCGTGCCTTCGGCAGCGCGGCGCGGTTGTTGCGCTGCAAAAGAAGCCGACGACGCGGGCGAAACGTATTCACGCGTCGTTTGGGTTTGCACTTCGTATGGCGACGACACCCGTTGCGACGAACCGCGGGCTGGCGCATTAGCAAATGCAACTGCTGCATCACTAAAGCCAGACTGGGTCACCGCGCGAAAGCTACCCGAGCTGCGCGCCGACATCGGCTTCACCGTGTGCGGCACCACAACTTCATGTTGCGTCGCGCGGTCAAAGCCGGTCGCGATCACCGTGATGCGTACTTCGTCGGTGAGATTTGGATCGATGACCGAGCCAAAGATGATGTTGGCATCTTCGTGCGCGGCTTCTTGGATGAGCGACGACGCTTCGTTGACTTCGTACAACGTAAGGTCAGGCCCACCGGTGATGTTGATCAGGATGCCAGTTGCACCTTCGATATTGACATCTTCGAGCAACGGCGAGCTGATGGCCAACTCGGCGGCTTCGACAGCACGTTTTTTACCGGTGCCAACGCCAGTACCCATGAGCGCGCGGCCCATACCATTCATAATCGTACGCACGTCGGCAAAGTCGACGTTGATGAGGCCCGGTACCGTCATGAGGTCCGAGATACCTTGCACGGCGTTAAGCAACACCGAGTCGGCTTTTCGGAAAGCTTCGACCATC
>JAGPDK010000373.1 GCA_018057605.1 Kofleriaceae bacterium
AACCGATAAAGTGGGCCCGCGCGTCATTAGTCCCTCGACATCGCGCCGATATCGACGGCACTGCCCAGTTCGCTTTCAAGAAAATTACGCAAGCGATCGAGCATGCGCTTTTCCAATTGCCGTGCACGTTCGCGCGACACGCCGTACTTGTCGCCGATTTCTTGTAAGGTTTGCGGCTCATCGGTAAGCCAACGCTCTCGAAAAATGTGTTGGTCGCGGCCTTCGAGCTCTTGCGCAAATTCTTCAAGCTTGGCGCGCAACAGCGTGGCAAACTCATTGTTGGCCACCGCTTGATCTGGCCGAGCACTTTCCGACGGCAGATAGTCCATGCGCGTGCGCTGGCCATCATCTTCGCTGCCCATCGGTGCGTCCAGCGAGGCCTCGGGCGCGGCGAGCCGCTTTTCCATCTCGATGACTTCGTTTTCGGTCACATCGAGTTTTTCAGCGAGCATTTTTGCAGTTGGCGCGAAGCCCAGCTGCTCGAGTTTTTCGCGCTCTTTGCGCAAATTGAAAAACAATTTGCGCTGCGCTTGGGTCGTGCCGATTTTGACCAAGCGCCAATTGTTCAAGATAAACTTCAACATATAGGCGCGGATCCAAAAGGCAGCGTAGCTCGACAATTTGACGCCACGATACGGGTCAAACTTGGAGACCGCTTGCATCAGCCCGATGTTGCCCTCTTGCACGAGATCCAACAAATTGCGATGAGCCCGACGGTATTCGTACGCAATCTTCACGACCAGGCGCAAATTGGCTTCGACCAGCTTGCGCGCCGCCGTGTGATCCCCATGTTCAACCAAGCGCACCGCTAGATCATGTTCACCTTGCGGGGTCAACAGCGGAAACCGCCGCACTTCGGACATATAGACCGCCATTGGATCGCGGCGCGACAAGGCGCCGCCACGCACAACCGGGGGTTCGTCTGCATCATCAACAACAGCGTCGCTGCTTTCGACTTCAACCGCGTCGTCCGTGCCGTCCGGCGCAAGGCTCGCAATCGAGCTGTCGACCAACTCAACCTCGACGCCATCGGCTTCTTCGTCGGCTTCCTCGTCGCCCGAACGTTGCGCCCGCCCGGCCTGGCCGTCAGCAGCATCGTCATCATCGTCATGCCCCTGGTGCGCCGAACGGCCGAGCACGCCGCCACTATCCACGTCGATCAGCTTTTTGGCCCGCTTGGCGCCGCCTGATGTCTTAGATTTGCTGGCAACCATCGAAATCCGACCATACTACATTCGCCCACGCCCGGCGATCGACTCAGGTCGCGATCCGCTGGCGCATCTTCGTTCTCCGTTTATACTCAGGTATGCGAACCCGCGCGAATGTCCTCCTGGTAGCGGTTGCGGCTGCCTCTGCGTTGACGCTTACACTCATCCACCAATCGCCCACGGGCGTGGTTTCGATTGGCTTACAGCCGGCCGATGTGCGCGCCGCGCCCGGTCAGTCGAACGCCGCCAAATATGATTTGTCGGCACTAAAGATTTTTACCCTGGCGCAAACCCGCGTACGCGAACGTTATGTTGATCCTAGCCGGATCGACCCACAAAAGATGTTGTTCAAAGCCCTCGACTCCGTGCAGTTCGCAATTCCCGAAGTGCTCGTGGAGCCGGATACCGCCAACAATCGCGTGACCGTGGTGGTGAATGACAAACGCGAAGTGTTTGAGACCGGCGATGTCGATTCGGCTTGGCGCTTGTCGTCGCGCCTTAAACAGATTTTTCGGTTCATGGAAACCAACATGAATGCTGGCGCAGATTTGGCAAAAGTCGAATACGCCGCTGTCAATGGCATGCTCGCCACGCTCGATCCGCACACCGTGCTCATGGATCCGGAAGCTGCGCGCGATATGGATGCCTCGACGTCGGGCAAATTTGGCGGGTTGGGCATCGTGATTCGCATGATCGATCGCAAGCTCACGGTAGTGCGGCCAATGAAGAACACGCCAGCCTGGCGCAAAGGCATCAAGGCCGGCGACCACATCGTGCGCATCAACAGCGAGATCACCGAGAACCTGACCAGCAATGAAGCGGTCGATCGGATGCGCGGCGATCCAGGCACTGGCGTCACGCTGTTCGTCGAGCGCAAAGGCCAAACCGGCACCCTCAAGTTCGAACTTGAGCGGGCGGTGATTCGAGTGTCACAAGTTGAGCACAAACTGCTCGACAAGAATGTCGGGTATATTCGCGTCAAACAATTCTCCAAAGGGATTGCCTCGGATGTAGCCGACGCCATGCGCGAAATGAGCGGCCAAGGTGCCACATCGTGGATTTTAGATCTGCGCTGGAACGGCGGCGGCTTGTTGAGCGAAGCGGTGCAGTTGGTCGACTTGTGGGTCGACTCGGGCACCATCGTGAGTCAGGTATCGCGCAATGATCGGCCATCGCAACGTGCAGAAGTTGGGTTTGGCGACACATCGTCGTCGCTTGCGGTATTAGTCAACGGCGGCTCGGCTTCGGCTTCGGAGATTGTCGCCGGCGCGCTCAAGAACCTGGACCGCGCAGCCATCGTGGGCACGCGAACCTTCGGCAAGGGTTCGGTGCAAGAACTCTACGACAACGACAATGGGAGTAAACTCAAGATAACCGTCGCGCAGTACTTAACCCCAGGCGATCGGTCGATTCAAAATATCGGCATCGTGCCGGATATCGCGCTACAGCGGATGCGCATCCCCGAAAAGAATGACGACGCTACGGACTACGTGCGGATGCTACCGCCGACCAAATCCTACGGCGAAAAAGACCTCGATGCGACGCTGACCAGCAGCTACGCCAACGACACCGACAAACCGGCGTACGAAGTCCCGTTCATTTTTGAAAAACCGAAAACCGCCACGCCCGCGACTGGCAAGGACAGCCCGCCGGGCCCCGTCGACGATGACGAAGAGCCGATCGAAGACGAAATCGTCGAAGACTTCGAAATGCGTATTGCCAAAAATCTGGTGTCTTCGGTGAACTCGGCAACCCGCACCGGGCTGGTCAAGGCTGCGGCCGCCACCATCACGCGCACCCGCGCTGAGCAAGATAAAAAACTGACCGACGCGTTAGCCAAAATCAATGTGAACTGGACAGCCACGCCGGCGGTCGCGGCCACCACGCTTGAAGGTTCGCTAAGTGCCAATACCACCACAGCCAAAGCCGGTGAAACCCTAGCGGTGACCGCAACCGTGAAAAACACCGGCACCACCACCGCAAGCCGCGTGTTGGCGCGCATTCATGCCGACGACTATGCGTTCGACGACATGGAACTACCAATCGGGGCCATCGCACCGGGCGAAACCAAAACATTTACCACCAAAATAAAGCTACCCAAAGACGCCCTGTCGCGCGTTGACCGCCTGACCTTGGAGGTGCGCGAAGCCAAAAACGCCAAGGCCACCACGCAGCCGTTGGAAATCGCGATTACCGAAACGCCGCGGCCGGTGTTTGCGTATTCGTATCAACTTGTCGACGACGGTAACGGTGATGGCCTACTGCAAAAGGGTGAAAAATTCCGGTTGCAAGTCACCATCAAGAATACGGGGGCTGGGGCCAGCGACGAAGCCAGCGCCATCTTGCGCAACGCATCCGGCGACGGCGTGTTGCTCGACAAGTCGCGTTTCGAAATCGGCGTGTTAGCCCCGGGGCAATCGCGTGAACTGTCTTTCCCGGTTTCGCTCACCAACGCGTTACATGGTGACAAGCTCGTGTTGGAACTCATCGCTTACGACGCCGCCCTCGATTCGCAGGCCAGCGACAAGCTCAAATTCGATATCACGCCAGCGCTGGTGTTACAGCCCGGGAAAGGCAACGCGGTGATACGCAGCAAGTCGGCCCAACTGTTTGCCGGTGCCGCAGCCAACACCACCGTCATCGGCACCGCAAGCAAAGGCGCCAGCTTCCCTGTCCTGGGCACAGCGGGCGGCTTCGCCAAACTCAATTTGGGCAACAACCGTATCGGCTTTGTCGCTAGCGCCGATATCACCAGCGGTAGCGGCGGCCCAGGCGCGTTCACCGCCGCATGGAATTCAACCCCACCGGCGATTGCGTTACGCTTGCCGACGCTCAAAGTCGCCGAGGCCAAATACACGCTCAACGGCACCGTCAGCGACGATTCACACGTCGAAGATGTGTACATTTTTGTCTCTAACAGCAGCGCCAAGATCGACAGCCGCAAAGTCTTTTATCGCAGCAATCGCGGTAGCAAAACTGAAGGCAAACTCGACTTTAGCGCCGCGGTGCCACTGTGGCCTGGTGCTAATCAAATCACGATCATTGCACGCGAAAACCAAGAAGTGCGGTCGATTAAAACCATCAACATCTTGCGTGACGCTACCGCCACGGCCGCAACCGCCGCCCCTGCTGGACCACAACCAGCCACAGTGCCGGCCGCACCCGCGGTCGTCCCGTTGGGTAGTCGTGCATCCACCGCGACGCCCAAAGCTGCACCGACCGCAAAGTAACCTACCGCCGTATCAACCGGCGAACGCATCGCGAGCTTGGTCGGCACTAACTCCCGTAACCGATGCAGTGGGAATAATTCAGGGCGAGAAGCTTACCGGGTGCGACCTAATGATTGGTAGATAACCGAACTGACGAGGGGTTGTCATCTGGCGGCAAGAGCATGTTAGGTCCGGCGGCTGCCCTCGCGGCTTGCGAGACGTCAGCGTTAAACGTGGCGCAGTCTGCAACTTTACCCTTTGCTGCCAGTTCATCGGCAATCGCGCCCGAAATTGCTGCCGTGGTGCCTTCGGCGCGTTGTTCATAGACTTGTTCCATTTGGTCATCGCTCGCCCGGGTTGCCGCGGTGGCAGGCGATTCGCCAGGCAACGCGACCCGCAACTCGCGAAGTAGCATCTGTAGACCTGCGGCAATGGGCAGCGCTAACAGCGCCCCGAACATGCCCATGAGCGTACCTCCGACGAGCAATGCCACGATGACAATCGTCGGCGGTAGTCGCAAAACTCGGCCATAGACGCGCGGCACCAGGAGCCGACTTTCGAATTCCTGATACAAAACTAGAACGACGGCCACGCCGATGATTGCAGCCATGCCGCCACCTGACGCAGCAACTGCGGCGATCACTGGCAAGCTTGCGATGTAGCCACCGATAAACGGAATCACATCGGTGACTGCCGCAAACAACGCCAACGCCAACGCATCTTCAACACCAAACGCGGTTAGCAGCACGAAGACAAACACGCCGATCGCAACCGACGTGATGAGTTGGCCACGCATATATCCACCGACGATCGTTTGTAGCTCAATCAAGATGCGAGCGAGTTTTACGTGATGCGACCTCGGCACTAGCGCATACAACAGGCCTTTGGCGCGGATCGGATCGCTTAGCAGATAGATTGCGAGAAAGAGTGTAGAGACGGCGAAGCCCAGCACCGTGAGCACTTGCGAAGAGTAGGTAATCAGGCGAGCCCCGGCATTTACGGCTACGTCATTCAACGGCAACGCTTTAGCGGAAGCAATCAATGACGTCGACCAGCCTCGTTCCTGCATCATCACCACTAGTTGATCTCTAGTGCGTGGCGCCTCTTCGATCAGATGCAACAACTGAAAAATCAACGGCGGAAACGTCAGCAGAATCAAAGCACCGAGCGCCATCGACAGCGCAATGAACAACAATACTAAAGCTCGGCCGCGACGCAGCCCTCGGTGCTCTAGCCACTCGACCAACGGATTGAGCGTGCCGGCCAAAACTAAGGCGACCGCAATCACCACCAACACGCTGGTCAATTTAAAAGCCAGCCACACACCAAAAACCACGAGCAATACGAGGCCTAAGGTGCGGGGTGAGATCTCAATGCGCAGTGAAGCCGCATGAGGTGGCCGAATGGATGGATCGTTGCGCACGTCGCAACGCTACACTGGTCGTTTTTTGCTTGCCGCCGGCGACGCGATGTCGGTCGTGTGGTCGAATTTATCAGTAGTGTTCTCATCATAATCAATCGCAGCAGCAGTAGTAGTTTTTACCGATGCAGCGCCAGGCTTGGCAGGTGCACCATTGGCGATGGCGGGTGCGCCATTACCTTTGGCGGTTGCGCTATCGGC
>JAGPDK010000374.1 GCA_018057605.1 Kofleriaceae bacterium
ACCGGCCAGGGCCGGTGTTGGCGTTTGGGGCGCGCCGCTCTGATCGATCAGCGGACTGAGGGCTCGGCCAAGACCCGGGATGACGCGCCCGTCTGGGAAGCGCACGGCCGAGGCAGCGCCAGGTTGTCTGAGGCTCCACGGCTTGAGGCTGTTGCACCACCGCGCATGGTCGGGCCCGACCTGGTTTGGCATCTGCGCACTGCACCCACGCCCGGCATTGCGGCCCACGATTTCCGTCTACAGGGTGGCCGTGCAGGTCGCCAACTTCGTGGTACATAGCGCTCGTGTTTACCGGCCTGGTCGAGGATGTTGGTACGGTTGCTGCGCTGCAACGGCGCAATGATGCCTTAGTGCTAACGGTGCGGCCACGGACCGTGCCGATCGCCGAGTTGGTGATCGGCGAGTCGATTAGCCACGATGGTGTGTGTTTGACCGTTACCGGGATTCACAGTGACAGTTACACCGTGTTGGCTGGTGCGGAGACGTTGGCGAGAACTACGCTGGGGCGGTTGCGTATCGGCAACAAAGTTAATCTCGAACGCGCGCTACGCTTAGGTGATCGGTTGGGTGGGCATTGGGTTACCGGTCATATTGACGGCACCGGTGAATTGGTTGTGCGCCGCGACATGGGGGCCAATCTGTTGCTAGGGGTGCATTGTAGCCCGGCACTGTTACGCTACGTCGTCGCCAAAGGCTCCATTGCATTATGTGGGGTTAGCCTCACGGTAAACGCCGTCGACGCTAGTAGTTTTTCAGTAGCGATCATTCCCCATACCAACAGCAACACGTCGCTTGCCGATGTGCGCATCGGTGATGCGGTGAACCTTGAAGTTGATTTGATTGCCAAGCACGTTGAAAAACTGCTGGTTGGCCACATGTCTGGACCTACGTCGATGCCCGACGGTAGCTGGTAACGAGGAGCCTCATGTCTGATGCAATTGAACGCGTAAAACTTGCACTTGCGGAAATGCGCGCTGGCAAGATGGTCATTCTCGTCGACGACGAAGATCGCGAAAATGAAGGTGACTTGGTGTTGGCCGCTGAAAAAGTCACGCCCGAGCAAATCAACTTCATGGCCACGCATGCGCGCGGCCTCATTTGTTTGGCCATGTCGGATGAGTTGATCGCGAAACTCGATCTGCCGATGATGGTGCGTGACAACCAAGCGTCGCTGGGCACCGCCTTCACGGTGTCCATTGAAGCGCGCCATGGCGTTTCAACCGGCATCTCGGCACGCGATCGTGCCACGACGATTAGCGCAGCAATTGCCGATGACGCATCACCGGCCCATGTGGTTTCGCCTGGCCATATTTTTCCGCTGCGGGCTCGCCCCGGTGGGGTGCTCGTGCGCACCGGCCAGACCGAAGGCTCGGTTGATTTAGCGCGGCTTGCGGGGCTCAAAGCGGCCGGCGTGATTTGTGAAATTATGCGTGAAGATGGCGAAATGGCGCGTCGCCCAGAGCTCGAAACGTTTGCCGCCAAGCATGGCCTGCTGTTGCTTAGCGTGGCCGACATGATTGCCTATCGCTTGATGTCGGAGCGCATTGTTACGTCGCGCGGGTCACATCCGGTTCGGCCGAGTTGGCTGCCGCCGGGCGAGAATTTTGTCGCGCACTATTACGACACCGCCGTTGAAGATGCCGAGTACCTCGCACTTGTGCGTGGCGACGTGGCAACTGCTTCGGCCCAAGGCAAAGATGTCTTGGTCCGCGTGCAGGCAATGGATCCGGTGAGCGATCCGTTTGGCTTACGCCCGGAATTAGACGGTGCGATGCGTGCGATCGATGAGGCAGGGTTGGGCGTGTTGCTCTATGTCGCCAACAAATCGCGGGCGCGCTTGGCGCCAGCATTTGCACGGTTGGCGGCTTCGGCGCAACCGTCGGCCGAGGCACCGGTCAGTAATTCCACTGCGAATTCATCTGATGCGTTGCGCGATTTTGGGCTCGGTGCGCAGGTGCTTTACGATCTCGGATGTCGGCGAATTCGCTTGATGAGCAATCATGATCGTCGGATTGCCGGCATCGGAGGTTTCGGCATCGAAGTTGTTGACCGAGTACCAATACCGTCCCAGCGTTAAATCGCGGCCCGCAAACAAATGCGTGTTGAATGCCTACCTGGGGTAGCTCCGGGGTACCATCGCGCGTATGCAATGTGCTGTGTGCCGAATTCGGCCAACCGAAGTTGGGCTGCTCTGTGAAGATTGTCGCGAAGAGCTGCAGTCCACGATGCAGATGGCACCGGAGCAAGTGGTGTCACGCAACAGCGGTGCACCAGGTGTGCTTGCCGCGCTGATCGATGGTTGGGGTCGTGTGCATGGCGTTGAAACTCGCACCTTGGTGGGGCGTCAACTCGATGGCACGGGCTTGCTGGTATTGGATGCTTCGATCTCCCGCCATCACGCTCACATTCAATACGAGGGCAATAGCAAATCGTGGACGTTGCGCGACCTTGGATCGCCCAATGGCACGACGGTGAATGACGTGTTGATCACCGATGCGGTTGCGTTACAAAATGGCGATCGCGTTGGGGTCGGGCAGGTTGGTTTTTATTTTCTCGCCGACGGTCACGGCTTGCCCACCGTGCAGATGGATCCGAAGTTCGCCGCGACGATCAAGCCCCAAGCTGGCATGAAACTGGCTGATATTGTGGCCGCGTCTCCGTTGGCGGCCAACGACAGGTCTGCTGGCGTTGGCGATGGTGGTGAAACCGAATTTGACAACGTCGAAACCACCAACGTAGGGATGCCAACGTTGACGATCAGCATGGTTGAGCCCACCGGCGGTGGTGGTGGATTAGTGACCGTAGCGGGCAAACGAGTGCAGTTGACCACCACGCAATATGAACTGGTCGCCCTGTTGGTAAATCGCATGAATGACGAAGGTCATCAGTCTGCGTTAGTGCGGGGCTTCGTGCGTTCGTCGGAATTGATCGCGGCGCTGTCGTGGGATACCCACGACCCCGGTGATAATCATGTCAAGCAACTGGTGCGGCGGGTGCGGCGCTCGCTGGTCAAAGCCGAAATCGGCGATCTCATTGAATCACGGCACCGCTTCGGGTACCGGTTGCGCGCCATTCCTAAGGCGTAGCAAGTCACCGCGCTGCGAAATTATTACAAGTCCTCACCATCCGACGCGGGTCGATAAGCCAAGCGTAATTTCTGGAATGTGGGCGTAGCCACCCGATGGCGCCGCGAATATTTGATCGATGACCTGGGCGCGGAACCACATTGCTTTGCTGGCGCGTACCACGAAGGCGGCGCCACCGTGTACTGCGATATCGGTGTCGTCGCGGGCGGTGCCCAACGCACCTAACAGCGCCGCCGCACCAAGCCCGCCGAGCAATCGTAATTGATAACGGCCGTCGCGCAACGCGGTGCCGGCAAGCTGCGCGCGCGCGGAAATTACGGTGGCGGCGCCAGGTTGGGCAATATAGCCCGTCGGTGCCAGCGCCAATTCGCCTTCGGCAAACCACCGTGGGTGCAAAATGCCAGCGACGCGAAACCCGAGGGTCGCACCAGAATCTACCGCGCCCGCATTGGTGGCGGCGTCGCCGAGTTCGCTGGCTGAACTTACAATCATGCCGCCAACAAATCCGCCTAATTCAAGTAGATCGCGATGATGTTGTCGCTGCGACGACCACGATAGCTCAACCGGTGCAGCCGCAACTTCGATTTGCAGTTCAACGGGCTGCAGTTCGGTGTCGCCGAGTCGCAGGGCTAGGGTCGTCGCGGTTTGCCCTGGCAACACTTCGTCGGTAATGGTGACTTCGACGGTGGCGATATTGTCGTCGAGCTTGACGATGCGGGTCCGGACGCCGGGGGCCCCTTGCACGGTGAGGGGTTGATCGCCGATCGGCCCAACACTCGAAATCGCGATGCTAATTTCGGTTGGTTCGTCGCGAACCAACACCGGCAAGGTTTGGGTTGTCACAACAAGTCCAACGACTTCAACTGCGGCACGAAACACGATCTCGCCGGTTACCACATCGGGACCTTGCGCACTGATCGCTGACTCACAATGTATTTCGGTTGGGCCAAGGCCCGGTGTAAGCGCGCTCGCTACGGCGGTCTCGGTTAGGGCGGCATCGCCGAAGCCGCAGCGGACTCGCGATGGTGCAATAATTTTTGAACCGACGGCCATGATTGCGGGTAGGGGCTCGGCGGTTGCGCCGCCAGCGGGAATAAATGTAATTTGGTCGAGGGTGAGCGCTGGGGTTTGGCTGCGAATACTTTCAAAACCTTCAACGTCGATGGCGGCTACTTCAATGGAATAGGTGCCCAGCGGCACATCGGCGAACTCCACGGTTGTTGCCGAACCGGCAATGTCACTGGTCATTAGAACTTGCTGTTGCGCATCGCGCAACACTGCACGATAGCGGCCGATCGTGGGGCCGCCGCTGACCCAGCTCGCTGCGATTTTGCCAACGGATGCGCCCGTTGCAAAAACGGACGGGCCGCTGCTCAGCGTCGGGCTTGGCGGCAATGGGCGCGGCTTGCCTGGCAGTTTTCCTACATCAACTTTCGAGCCCATCCCCGACGCGACGGACACAGGATTGCCGCGGGGCTTCTTCTTGCTGGCGGCGTGCACCGCAATTTTGCCGCCGGCGTGATTGCCGACCCAGCTGGTGCCTTTGTCGTCGACGACAATGAGCGCTTCGCCTGGGCTAAGTGAGGCCACCGAACTCGGCGTGAGCACGCGTTGCGGCACGCTCTTGGAACCCAGTTGAGCTAGGCGAGTTTCGAGCGAGCCTTTTTCAAGCTCGGCGACTGCGGCGAAGGTTTGTGTGCGCGCGACCGATGGCCCATAAATAATTACGACGGTGTTTTCGCGCATGTGCATTGCCGTCGAATCAACAAAACGGACATCGGCTGACGATTTTTCGAGCGAACCGACGCGCCAGGTGCGGAATAGATCCATGCCGCGCAGTGCTGCGGCCCATGCATCCGTGGTGGGCTTGCGCACTTGGACGTTGCCGCGAGTTTGGGCAAGGTTGGCGTCTGGCTGCGTGGTTACCAGCGGTAAGCGAAGATGGCTACCTGGTACTAATTTGTGCGGTTCGGCACCCAGCGAGGGGTTGAGTTGGTGAATTTCTTGGTAGCGGTTGCCGGCACCAAGTTGGGCTTTGGCGATTGAAAGACAAGAGTCGCCAGCGACCACGACATAATCGGTGGTTGCAGACGCTGCGGGGCGCTGCGTTGCAGGTGACGCCGGTGCTGGTTGCGCCTTCGTAATGGCCGCAAACCGGCCGCTCGACATGGTTAAAAGCCCGGTCAGTGCTGCGGCGGAAATCAGGAGATATTTCGACGCCATGGGCGGCAAGTATTATGCAGAACTGCGCTGATGGAAACCTGCGCGAGGGGATAAATAGGCCAGTAGTGCTAGTCGATCTCAACAACTTCAATCGGTTGTTGGCGGCCGGGTACGGCGGTTTTACCCAAATCAATATATGCGGCGGCGTCGGGTGCAGCCGCGCGCACCTGCGCCGACGCCAAAATTTGTTGTGGTCGCGCTAGATGTTCCAGGCGTGCTGCGACGTTAACGGTATCGCCCACGCAGGTGTATTCCATGCGGGTTTGTGAACCAAAGTTGCCGACGACAGCCTCGCCGGTGTGCACGCCGATGGCAAGATGCACGGTAAGGCCATGGTCGGCCTCCCACACCGCATTGCCAGATTCGAGCCAGCGCAGCATATCTTTGGCACAGCGGACGGCGCGATCCACATGGTCGGGCTGCGCATTGGGCGCGTTCCAAAACGCCATCACGCAGTCGCCCATGAATTTGTCGACGGTGCCGCCGTGACGAAAGATCAATTCGGTGAGTAACGTGAAAAGCTGATTGAGTACGCTGACTACCACTTCCGGCGGATGCTGTTCAACCAAGGCCGTAAACGCCGCGACGTCGGCGAACAGCACCGTTACGTTTTGGCGGATTCCGCCGAGGTGCAGTTCGTGCTTGCGCGCCACGACGCGATCGACAAGCTGCGAAGGCAGATACCGTCCCAAATC
>JAGPDK010000024.1 GCA_018057605.1 Kofleriaceae bacterium
ACGCTGCGGTGTAGAGTTTGGTGGCACGGCCAATATTGTCAACTTCACGCCGCGTGCAGTTCCATGTGACAACCGAAGTTCCGGCATTTTGCATTTCACAGGCATCAGCGGCTACACCGGTGAGTGCATGGAAGCTGGCGTAGGTTGTGCCGATTGTGTTGCTAGTTGAGACTTGATAAAAGTGATAGGTCGGATCGTACGTGAATGTAGTGGCGTAACTTTGTTCGTCGAGCGTACTGGTGACGTTGCCAAAGCCGTCATAAAACGCTTCTTTGTTCAGTGTTGCTGGGAACGGATCAGCCGATTTGGCGCGCTCGGTACGCACTGGATCACCGCGAATCGGCGCAGCACCGTAGGTCAAGCGGTCGTCGTAAAACGTGCGCGTAACGCCGAGCACGGCAGTGCCGCGCTTCGAACGCTCTTCATTGGGCAGTTCAAAACGGAATAGCCCATCGCCAAAACGCTTTACATAATTGCGCGTGTGCGTGATGTCGTCGTTGCCGTCAGAAACTAATCCGCCGTCGATCCATTCGGTGTTGTTCCCGAACTCGTCATAGGTGACATACGTTGTTTCGCGTGCGGCCGATGCACTCGGGGTGCGGACCGTGCGGCCCAGATACACCCACGAGCGCAACGGTGTGGTCGACAAATTGGTTGCATAATAGGTGTTGGCAACGGTTTCAGTTTCACCAGTGCCGTCGAGGTTTGCGGTCACTGTTTGTAGCGGCAACCCTGCTTTCGGAAACGTAATGCCGTAATCCGTCGTCCGCACCGTGCCATATTCGCCATCGGTGGCCGTGACCTGCATGAACGACATAAATTCGTGACGATCGCGGTCGTAGATCGGCCCGTAGTAAGCATACGACGTGGCGCGTTGGGTAGTGCGTGAAGTTTCCCCAGCAAACAGTGCCGTGCGCGCTCTTACGATCGTGGTCGGCGCGTGCATGGCATAGGCCGGACTATTGCCAGCCGTACCGGTTAGCGGTGCGTACGTGACGGCCATGCTGTAATTGCCGTTAAGCGACGTTGCATTGAGCAGCTTACGCGGCGGCAGGTAGTTGAGTTTGCGAACTAACAGGGTTGCCGAATTGCCGGCTTGAGCGGTCTGCGCATTCGAAACAAAGTCAGGCAAGCCATCGCCGGTAAGATCAACCAGCTGAGCTACGGTGTTGCCGGTTTCGTTGGCGGTATTGAGCGCCGCGTTGAAATAGAGGGCCCAACTATTGGCTGCGTTGGCCGGTGGCGGCGACGACAAGGTGTACGTGACAGCGGTTGCATCCCACGTGCCGCCATTGTTGAACCGTACGGTAAACGTGTTGCCTGCTCGCGCATCACGATGAACAATATCAGGCAGGCCATCACCGTTGAAATCGTTCAAATCTTCGAGGGACTCGTAGTAGCCCGACGGTGATTCGGCGGCGATGGAGTTTGCGATACCCAGCGTCGCGGGTCCATTGCTTAGCGTGGTGACGGGTTGGAAGGCCGCGCCGGTGCCGAAGTAGGCCAATAAACTTGTGCCGGGTTCCCAGTGCAAAAAATCGACGAGCCCATCACCATTGATGTCTTTGAGTTCGTTGACTTGAATGTTGTTGAACGTTTGGCCGTTGCTCAGCCCAATCGAGTCAAACGTTGCGCGCAGACATGAGGACATCCCCACCCAGCAGGGTGGTGCCGCCACCGCCTGCGCCGCTAACAGGCCCGCAGCGGTGTTGTAACGAACGAACAAGGTGACACCTGATGTTTCAAGCCAATCGGGGCGGCCATCGCCGTTAAAATCGGTGATCTCTCGATCCGTATAACGGAAGCCGCCAACCTGGTGCTCTCGTCGCAGCTCAGTCCATGGATTGGCAATTTGCTGGCACGCGTTGAAGCCGTGATCGTTGCCGAGACAAACTTCGGTAACCGGCGTGCGATAGCGCAAGATGTCTGGCAGTCCGTAGTTAAGACAGCGCGTGCGCCCAACTTGCACGAAAAAAATTGAACTGCCACACCGCAGCGTTGCAGCGTTGCCGACTCATTAACCACCTTCAACAATTGGCGCCTTGATACCGTGAAGGCAGGCTACGTGAATGAACCGAGGCAACGCAGTGACCGGTTGCCACCTCAATGTTGCGATTCGCAACAAGTGCGATCCGTCCGATCGTTCCCAGTTGAGCTAACCTGCTGATTTTACGTAAAATCATTTCCCGGCGGCACGTCAGTTTTTGCATCGAAAATGGCACGGCTATTGATACGCTACCGCCTGTGCGCAAGCCTTTATCGTTGTTTCGAATCGTTGCCCTGGCTCTTGGTTGCATTTTTTCTACGGCCTGCCCTGGCGAACAGCGGCCCAGCAACGACGACGCCAACGTAACGCCCGATGCCGCGCCCGATGCGCCGATCAATCCGGTTTGTGCCAATCCAATTGCCACGTGCACCACCACCTTCACGTATCGCGGCAGCGCCCAATCGGTGAACCTGCGCGGTGACTTTGCCGCTGACGGCTGGACCGTGGGCGTGGCGATGGTGCAAGGCGGCGATGGCGCATGGACCGCAACGGTTCCTGTGACCGACAACCAAATCATTGTTTACAAATTCGTGGTCGACAACAACTGGATTGCCGACCCAGCCAACCCGCGCAAGAGCCCCGATGGCTTTGGCGCCGAAAACTCCGTGGTCCGTGCCGATTGCGATAATTGTCCAGCGCGCGCCGCGATCGATTGGCGCGACGCGATTATGTATTTTGTCATGATCGACCGCTTCCGCGACGGCAGTGCAAGTAACAATGCCCCGGTGTCCGGCGTGGAAACGCCAGGCAATTACATCGGCGGCGATTTGATTGGGCTAAAAGCCAAAATCGACGAAGGCTATTTTTCTGCACTTGGCATTAACACGCTGTGGATCACCTCACCGATCGACAACGCCGACAACGCCAACCCAGGCTCAGATGGCCACGCCTATTCTGGTTATCACGGCTACTGGCCAGGCGACCTCACCAAAGTTGAATCCAAAATTGGCAGCGATGCCGAACTCAAAGCGGTGGTTGATGCCGCCCACGCGCGCGGCATCCAAGTGCTGATCGACTACGTCATGAACCACGTGCACTCCAACAGCCCAACCTATGCATTACACCCGGATTGGTTTTGGCCCAACTCCAACGGCTTTGGCGGCAACTGTGTTTGTGGCCAAGGCTGCGATTGGAACGCCTCGGCGCTGCGCTGCTGGTTTGACCCTTTCTTGCCTGACTTCGATTTCACCAATGGCGACGCCCGGCGATTCTCCGTCGATAACGCCGTGGCATGGGCCAAACGCACCGGCGTCGATGGCTTCCGGCTCGACGCGGTTAAGCATATTGAAACCTCGTGGCTCACCGACTTGCGTGCCCGCATCAAGGCCGAAGTGCAGTTCGACCAACGCTTTTACATGGTTGGCGAAACCTTCGACGGTGGCCGCGATGTCATCAAGCGTTACGTCGACCCGGACACCATGCTCGACGGTCAATTTGACTTTCCGCTGCGCGCGCAAGTCATTCGCACGTTGCTGCGCCGCGATGGTGGCATGAGCGATTTGATCGGTTTTCTCGACAGCAACGACAATTATTACGGGGCGAACTCGGTCATGAGCACATTCATTGGCAATCACGATGTGCCACGCGTCGTACACATGGCCGAAGATTCCCCACTCTTTGGCGAATGGGATGGCGGCAAAGATCGAGGCTGGATCAACCAACCGAATCTACCGACCAACAACAGCGCATTTGAACGCCTCGCGGTGGCGTATACGATGCTGTACACGATGCCCGGCATCCCGATGCTGTACTACGGCGATGAATTTGGCATGGCCGGCGGTGGCGATCCTGACAATCGCCGCATGATGCAATGGGACAATTACAGCGCACCACAACAAGGCCTGCGCGATCAGCTGGCCGCACTTGGTAAGGTCCGGGCGGCCCATGCGGCGTTGCGCCGTGGCAGTCGTCGCACCTTAGGCTCGTCGAATGACCACCTAGTCTATCAAATGTCGGCAGCCGGCGACACCGTCTATGTTGCAATGAACCGTGGCGATAGCCAATTGCAAGCAACTGGCCTGCCCGCTGGAGATTACGTCGATGCGATGACCAATGAAGTGGTGCGCGCGCCACTTTTGCTGGCTCCACGCAGCGCACGAGTCTTGATCGCTCAATAATTGTACCGGCAAGCTGTCTGATGCCGACGATTGCGCGTCGGCCCATGCATGACCCAGGAAAATTGTGGGCGGCCACGCCAGGAACGTTGCATGCCGGCGACTTGGCAATTCATCGTCGGCAACGCACCTATATAGCCGGCGTCAACAGCGCCAAGTCGAGGAGTTGCGTGATGCCGGCGATCTCGTGATCGACCCTGTGCGGATCGGCCGCGACGCCCGCGCCGCCATCGTACCCGTGCGGATTGTACCAACACGTAGCAATGCCATAGTTTCGCCCACCTTGAATATCGGAGGTCAAGCTGTCGCCGACCATCAGCGCCGATGCCTTGGAGGGATGCTGTAACATGGCAAACGCAAGATCAAAAATTGCAGTTGCCGGTTTGGCGCAGCCAACTTCCGACGAGATAACCACGGCCGCAAAGTAACGCTCAAGATCGAGCCGTGCGATGCGAGCCCGTTGCACTACGCTCAAGCCGTTGGTGATCAACGCCATCGAACAACGCCCCGCAAGCGTATCCAACACTTCACGCACGCCTGGATACAAGTCGCCGTGATTGCCTAAGCCATCGGTAAAATCATCGGCCAGCGTCAGCGGATCGGCGGCGATGCCCGCAACCTCGACCAACTGCGCAAATCGCGCAACCCGCACATCAGCCGTGGTGATTTGCCCACGCTCGACGGCGGACCATAGGTTGCGATTTATACTCTGATACGCGGCAAGATAAACGCTTGGTTCAGCTGCACCGGCATTGCGCAACGCATAGTCAAACGCGACGGCTTCCGATGCGTCGGTATCGAGCAACGTATGATCAAGATCTAGTAACAATGTAGTGTAGCGCAAGGCCGCTGCTATCTAACACACTCCTGCGAACATCACTGCATGGCGCAAGCCTGCGGCCCAATGCAGCCGGGCGGCTGCCACCCAGGGACCCTGCCAATCGTAAACCTTTCAACATTTGCAACGTCCGAAAACTCGACAGCGAGCAGGCTAGCCAGTGACAATGCAGCGTGAGCATCGCGTTAGGGATCGATCTAGGGACCACCAACACTGTCGCTGCGGTAGCCACCGCAACTGGCGTCGATTTCATCTTAGGGCAACGCGGGGAACGGGTGCATCCATCGGTCGTGGCGCTGCCGCAAGCTGGCGGCATCGTAGTTGGCCCCGATGCAAAACTGTTTCGGCTCACCGAGCCACAATATGTGGTGTCGTCGGCAAAACGCTTCATTGGCCAAAATTTTCGCGCACCATTGGTCCAACTCGCGATGACGGGTGTGAGCTACACCATCGAAGAAGGCGCCAACCAGCAGCCGATTGCAGTGCTGCGGGATCGCCGCATGACGATGCCGGAAATTTCAGCGCAGGTATTGTTGTACATCAAACGCTGCGCCGAACGGCAACTCGGCGCGCGCGTCGACCACGCAGTTATCACCGTCCCAGCGAATTTTACCGACGCACAGCGGCAGGCCACCAAAGAAGCTGGCCGACTAGCGGGGCTCGACGTACTCCGGCTGATCAATGAACCGACCGCAGCGGCGCTGGCGTACGGATTTGGCCAGAACATCGAAGAGACCGTCTGCGTTTTTGACTTTGGCGGCGGCACCCTCGACGTCAGCGTCTTGCGAATTGCCGGCGAAGTCATTGAAGTGTTAGCCACCGACGGCGACTTCTTCCTCGGCGGCGACGACATCGACCGCACCCTGACGGAATATCTGGCTGCCGATCTCAACCGCACCCAGGGGATTGATCCACGCTCGCACCCCAACCTCATGACTAAATTAGCCATGGGAGCCGAAGCCATCAAGTGCCATCTTTCTGAATTTGAAGCGGCCGAAGGCGACATCGACGATTTGGATTTTCCCGGCGGTACGGTGGGCAAATTAGCTTTTCGAATCAACCGAAAAATTTTCAACCGGATGATCGCCGGCTACATTGATCGCACCATGCAAGTTGCGAAACAAGCCTTGGCTGCGGCGCACCTAACGCCGTCGCAGATCAGCCGAGTGCTTTGCGTTGGCGGATCAACGCGCATCCCGTTGGTACGGTCCCAACTCTCCGAATATTTTGGTCGTACCCCCGATAACACCATCAATCCCGACGAAGTCGTGGCCCACGGTGCCGCGATTGCCGCCGGTAGTCTGGCCGGCGATTTGGCCGCGGGCACCGGCATGGCCGAAAAGACTGGGTCCGCAGCGCGCCAAGCAACGCTGGGCAGCGTCATGACGTCGATCGCGCATCTGCCACGGCCATTGTTGCTCGACGTCAATCCGGCAACCTTGGCGATTCAAACCGCCGGTGGCTTCACCGAAATTTTGCTAGAAAAGAATGCGCCGATTCCGATCGAGCGCACCCGCATGTTCTCCACCGTGCGCGACGAGCAAACCCGCGTCGAGATTGCTTGTTGCCGCGGCGAAGCTCGCAAGTTCACCGATAATGAGCCGCTCGGCACGTTAGTACTCGCAGAACTGACGCCGAAAAAACGTGGCGAGCTCACCATCGAAGTAACGTTTCGCGTCGATCCCGACGGCATTTTGCATGTTCGAGCCCGCGATGCTGAGTCGGGCGCCGAACAACGGGCGTCCTTGTCCGTCATCGGCGCGCCGGTGCAAGCCACGCTGGAAGCCGAAACATGAATAAGGCAATTGATGTCATGACCTGGGTTATGCGCCTCGAAGCTACGCCGAACGCGTCGCCCCATGAAATTTTGGGCTTGGCCGCGACGGCAAGCGCCGACGACATTCAACTTGCGTTCTACAATGCTGCCAAAAAGGCCCATCCTGATCGCTTTCGCGCGGTGCTTTCACCACCGCAAATGGATCGTTTAACCCGGGCATATTCACGGGTCACCGAAGCCTACGGCATCGTCACCGGCCGCATTCGTCGAAGCGTGGCTGCGCCTTCGGCCTCGCTCGCGACGGTAGCGAGCCGCCCCCACGCCACGCCAACATCGCCCCCACGGCCTGGCGCGACAATCGACGCCGCCACTTCGCCAGCGCGCCGGGCCGCGACGCCGACCACCCCCGCGGAACTCAACGCCGAGCTCGCGCAACAGATGAACAACAAAGCCTTGCCATATTTCCGACGGGCCGAAGCTGCCTTTGCAAACAACGACGCCAAGGCGGCCGGCCTACAGTTGCGCCTAGCTATTGCAGCCGATCCCAGCTCAACGTATCTGCGCCGCGTATTGCACGAGCTAGAATCTGCTGCAAAAAAGTAGCTAACCTGCTGAATTTTCTCATGTAAGGTTGCTTGCGTAGGCACGCGCTAGCCATCATGAAACGAGTGTGTCGTTATCCCACCCGACATGAGTTTTGGTAGTAGAACTGGGAGAAATATGTCTGCTCGCACGACCACCACTATTGCGATCACCGGCCAAGGCGTTTGGACGCCTGGCAATATCTTGAGCAACGCGGAGCTGTGTGTAGCGTTCAATGAATTCATTGTTCGCGAAAACGCCAAGAATGCCGATGCGATTGCCGCGGGCACCATGGCCGCGCTGCGCGAATCGACACCCGAGTTTATTGAAAAAGCCTCGGGCATCAAGCAGCGCTATGTCCACGACAAAACCGGCTTGATGGATTCGATGCGATTGTGTCCCAATATTCCAGACCGGCCAGAATCCGAACTCTGTGTGCAAGCCGAATACGCAGTCAATGCTGCGCAAAAAGCGCTAGCTGCGGCTGGTCGAGTCGGCGAAGAAATCGACTTAGTCGTGCTCGGCGCTTCAAATCTGCAACGCATGTACCCAGCGATTGCCATTGAAGTGCAAAACGCGCTCGGCGCACGCGGCTATGCATTTGATATGTCGTTAGGCTGCTCCGCTGCCACCGGCGCGTTAATTCAAGCCGCCAACGCACTGCAAACCGGTAGCGCCTCGTGCGCCTTGGTTGTGGTTCCTGAATTGACCACCGGTCACATGAACTGGCGCGAGCGCGACAGCCATTTCATCTTCGGTGATGCCGCGGTGGCCATGGTGCTTGAGCCCGTGTCGCGCGCCAAAAATGGCGGATTTGAAATTCTATCAACCCGGATGGTGTCCAAGTTCTCATCGAACATTCGCAACAACCAAGGGTATCTCAATCGTTGCGATCCTGCGCACGCCAACGATGTCGACAAACTGTTTCATCAGCAGGGGCGGCGCGTCTTCAAAGACGTCGTACCGATGGCGTCCAAATTTATTGCCGATCACGTCGCCGCCCATGACCTCGCGCCGACAGCCGTGACACGTTACTGGCTGCACCAAGCCAACCAAAACATGAATGAACTGATCGCTGAACGGATCTTGGGCCGGGCCGCAACTCGCTCCGAAGCCCCGCTCATTCTCGACGAGTACGGCAATACTGCCTCGGCCGGCTCGTTGATCGCGTTTACCTTGCACCACGCCGACCTGGCCGCGGGTTCATACGGCATCATGTCGTCGTTCGGCGCCGGCTACTCGCTCGGTTCGCTCATGTTACAACGCCTGTAACGTGCCGGGCGGGCCAGTACCTCGCATCAACCGTGGTAGCTTGTACACATGTCTCGCTCGATTGCGTCGTCGATAGCCGCCACGGTGGTTGCCGGTTGCACTGCAACTGCTTGCTCCAGCAAAGCAACACCAGGCGCTGCACCACCTGCACCTGTACAGGTGACTGCTGTTGAGCAAGTAACGCCAGATGCCTACGTGCCAGGCATTACGACGATCGGTACAATCGATCCCAGCGATGTGCATCTCGACGATGACAGTACTTTGCCTCCGATTGCTCGCGCTGCGCCAAAGGTGACGCGCCACTTAGAAATCCTGCTGCGGTCGTCGCCGCCGGGTGCCTTGGCCGCCGTCGATGGAATCGCCATCGGCGCAACTCCGATTCTTTGGGAAGGCCCGTTTACTGGTCGCGAACGCGAATTCACGTTTGCGCTCGCCGGGCACCGCGTCGCGCGCTACCGATTTGTGCCGTTAGCCAACGGCGTGGTGCATGGTCGGCTCGAAGAAAATGGCTTGATGTTGCCTCGGTTGTTAGGCGCCCAGCCCGTTACGCCAAAAATCCCTCCACCCTCGGTGCAACCAAAACCGGCCGTGGTTGCGCCCGTCGCCCCACCGCCCGTCGCCCCGCCGGTAACGGCACCATTTATCACAACGCCCGATGCCTCGCTGCCCACCGGCAACAGCCCCGCCCCCGACGCAAACAAAGCGCCTATCGATAACGCTGCAAATCCAACATTGTAGTTTCGCGGCTACAAACGCGCGGCAACACAGTATGCTTGCGCAGCGATTTCCACCGTCGCGGTCGCCGACAAATTGCGGTAATCGCAGCGATACCCAGCCGGACTCGCAACATCGCCAAGCGCGACCGGTCGCGCCGCAGCTAACTGGCCCAGCCACATCGGCTCGACGGTGCAACCACCGAGAATCAGCAAGTCGGTAGCGCGATCGCAACTAGCAATCGCCGACGCTGTAAGCCCGGCAGCAACGGTAATTTTGTTTTCGCGCCGAATCACATCGGCTTTGCTGCTGTACGCAGCGCCGGGCCCAACCGGGCCTTTCGGGCCCTGTGCACCTTGCGGACCTTGTAAGCCCTGCGGACCTTGCAAGCCCTGCACCCCTTGTGGCCCATCACTACCAGGCAGCCCGCGTTCGCCGACCGGACCGGGTGGGCCAGGCGGGCCGAGCGGGCCGACGTCGCCTGGCGGCCCTGGCATTCCTGCGGGGCCGATTGGTCCGACGACACCAGGCGGGCCGACTGGACCAACCGCGACACCTTTGGCAACTAATTGCGCGGCGAGCCCGGGCAAATCAAGCGGCGGCGGCGCCGCCAACGCCGCGAGTTGAGCCTGTACTTCTGCAAGTTTGCTACGAACCGTGGCAACCGCGGCACGATCCGCCGCCTGCGACGCTCCGCCATCGGTCGCGCGGCACGCACCTACGGCCACGAGGGCAATCGCCATCCAGTTACTGCACACCCAAAGACCATAACGGCAATCGGCCGCCGACTCCAGTTTCTGTGTTTTCGCCGTTTTTTTGCCCTTCGTCGCAGGGCAGCGTACCTAGTAGGTATGATCGAGTTCGTCGATTTACGCCTAGAGCATCCCCACGGTACCGGTCCGATTCTCAAAGCGGCCAACCTGCGCGTTGCGCCAGGCCAGGTCGGCTTGATTATCGCGGCCGCTGGCGCTGGGAGTTCGCGGTTGCTGGCAACCCTGCTCGGCGAGGCCTCCGCAACCGACGGCGCGACCGTGCTGTTAGGGCATAACACCCAGAAACTGCGACGGTCGTCCCTACGCAATCTGCGCCGCCGCGTTGGCATCGTGCCGCAAGAACTGTGTCTGCTCAATGACCGCAGCGCGCAGCTCAATGTTGCGTTGCCGTTAGAAATCGATGGCGTGCCACGCAGCGTCGCGGGAGTCCGCGCCGCCCAAGCGTTGGCCGACCTTGCGCTGACCGACCATGCCGCGCTGACCATTCACGCCCTGTCTGCTTCGGCTCAACAACGCGTGGCCGTTGCCCGTGCCTTGGTCCGGAAACCGGACATCTTGTTATTCGATCAACCTACCGATCGCCAAGATAGCGAAGGCGCACTGCTGGTCTGCGAAGCCATTGCTGCTGCCGCCGCACGCGGAGCGGCCTGTTTAGTGATCTCACGCGACGCCGCGGTGCGAAATTTCGCCGAGGCTCGGCAATGGTCGCAATGGATCATGGCGGCAGGCTCGCTGCACTCAGCCGCCGAAGTTGCCCTCGACAACGCGGTGATCGAAGAACTGTTGGTAACGATCGAGTCAGCCCCGGTGCGCCATCATGGTGAATCGCGGCCCAACCTTGCCGCGGGTGCTGCGGGCGTACCCGCGTTGGTGCGGTTTCCGATTAGCGCGCGTACAGCTGGCGTGCAATCATGAAGCTCAAAATCAAGCTTACAACGCGGCGCCGCGTCCGGGCCCCACGCATCCTGCGCCGTACGCGGATCGACGATCCACGCACCGACGATGGTGCCCCCGGCCACGTCTTTGATCGTGTCACCGGCCCATTTGCTGGCCCCGCGCAAACCACCGATTTGAATTCGGCATCGCACCACCGAGGGGAGCGTCACTAAGATGGACTTGTGGCGGCGCACTATGGCCATGTTGGCCGAACAACGGCGGCTCACCGTGTGGACAGTGTTGGTCGGCGCGACGGTGATCAGCCTTGCGCTGCTCACGCATCTCGGGGCCACCGCGTTTGCGCACTGGCAAGGTTCGTTTCACCGCGGCGCTAGCATGGTGATGTACCTACGACCGACCGTCGACCAACAAGCGGCGACGCACCTGGCGGCCGATCTCGCTGCGCTTGCAGGCGTCGCTCGGGCCGACTATGTGTCACCGCAAGAATCCGAAATCCGGTTGCGCCGAGCGTTGTCGGGTTCTGAACAATTACTCGATGGTATCGACCCCAGCACCATGCCTGCCTCGATCGAACTGGTACTCGAACCTGGTATCCGCGATGTCATCGAAGTGAGTGCGCCATTTCGAGCATTACGCGCCAGCAGCCGCATCGACAATGTTGAGATCAGCGGCGAATGGGCCGATCAATCCGGCACCACGCTAAGCATCATTGGCACGGCAACCACGTGGGTCAGCTACACGTTTATGGCTATTGCCTGCATCGTGTTGTTGTTGGCGGCGCGGTTACGCTGGGAGCGTAACGGATCGTTGCTCGCCGTGGCCCGCTTGCTCGGTGGTGGACCGGGGTACACCCGTGTACCGGCAGCGTTAGCAGCCATGGTGGTGAGTGTCGTTGCCGCGGGGCTGGCATTAACCAGTGTTTGGCTGCTGCATCGCAGCTTTGCCGCGCAGATTGCCGCACACGTTGCCACGACGATGCCAGGCATTACCATCGCGCCGTTGCTGCGCGACCACGCCTTAGCCACACTTGCGACAGCGGCGATCATTGGATTGTTAGCTGGATCGCTAACCGGTGACCGTGCGCAGCGTTAGGGCGGCACCCGCGTTGGCGATCGTTGCCGGCCTTGCGCTCGGTGGCGCGCCGGTAGTCGACGCAAAACCCCAACCGTCAGCGTCGGAGCTACGGCGCGAACAAGCCCGCACCGCGGTGGTTAAGAGTTGGCATGCGCAAGCCGAAGCCCTCGATCGCACCCGCATCACCGTGCAAAGCAAAGCCGATGCTGCCATTGCGCAACGAGCCCAACAAGCACGAACCGCGGCGCTGACCTTGGCGCATCATGTTGCAAACAATTCGGCCGACGCGATGGACAACGCCCGACGCCGTGCCGCCGCCAAGCTGGTGCTGGCCCGTGAACGCGCCGAAGTCTTGCTGCTCACCGACGAGCGCGACCACTTGGTGGTTGCGAGCGACGCCATTGGTGACGGCACCGCCACCGCCATCACCTTGGCCATGCCGCCCACCGATTTGGTGTGGCCAGCCGACGGCAGCATCGCGCGTAGTTTTGGCACCTATATGCACACCCGAACCAAAACCACGTTGTCGCGGCGCGGTATCGATCTTGAGGTCGAGGAACATGCCTCGGCCCACGCTGCTGCGGCCGGCATCGTGCGCTATAGCGGCCCGATTCGCGGGTTAGACAACGGCGTCATCATTGATCACGGCACCTACCTAACGGTGCTGGCCAAACTCGGCAAGTTGACGCGCACCGTTGGAGCCACGCTCGGCGCGGGTGATACCGTCGGCCGCGCCGCCAGCTCGCGCTTGTATCTTGAGGTGCGGGTCAAAGTTGGCCCTGAAGGCACCCCGGTTGACCCACAACTATTTTTGCGCAAACGCAGCGAGTAACAATCACGGGCACGCGGGCACGGCCGGCCACCGCCTCTTGCTATCGACAGTTCAACACGGCGCTGCAATCCGCCGCTTTGGCGATGCACTGTTCATGCGCCGTAACATTGTGCATGGACTTAGGTTCGGCTTCGATCACCGCGCACGCCGCAACGCATTGCTTTTCGTCGAACGAACTTTCGTTTTCGCGTTTCGCTAACTCAACGCATTCTGACTCGCGTGCGCATACATTGCGACAACGTGCACTTTTGGGCTGGGTACAACCCAGCAAGCCCACCAGCGCAGCGAATATAACGAGCCGAGCCATGCGGCTATAAAATCACAAGTCCTCAGCCGACTTGATGATCTCGGGCAGGAAATCCCGGCGAATTCGCAACAAACTCGAAGGGCGGCCCCAGCCCGGCACAGAGAAACGGCTGCCATCGGCGGTTGGCGCCGATCCATCAATGTTTTCGCCTTCAATGGTGAGCTCACATGTCCGCCCGGCAGCGCGGGCCCGCGCACAATCATCTTTGGCGATGCTCGTACCGTCTCTCGACGTGTAGGGTGCTGTTTTTGCTAGCTTCTTTGCGCGGGAAGAATCGGAATCCGCCAACGCGGGCGCGACCATAGATGCCGACAACGTCGCCATACCGAGAATTAAAAGTGCTTTCATACAGCAACGACACGGCCAAGCGCGCGCGGTTGCACGGCCTACGGTAAAGTTCCGGCATGGTCAGCCGACGCGACTTGCTGCTTGGGCTTGGCGCATCTGTGGTTGCGCTAGCGGCACTGCCCGGCTGCCGACCAACAGCACCGATGCGACCGCCGCAACCAAGCACGCGCGATGTGGAAGCCTGGGCGATCAGCGCCGTTGACGAACTCGTGCGCCATGGCACGGCGGCCTGGTGCAATGTGATTCGGACCCGCCGCGTTGAGTTGGTACTTGATGTCGTTGGCGAAAGCCAAGCGCTAGCCACAACGTGGCAACTGCAACTTGGCATCACGCGCGTTGATGGATCGTCCGAAATCCGGACAATCGATACGATTTCGCAACACCAGATCGAGCTCGCCGTGGCCGCGCTCATCGGTGCGCCGCAGTGGGTATGGTCGCCGTCGCGGCGGACCAGTCCAGCGATCCAAGCCTATGGTGCACTGCAACCCGTGGTGGACGTGACTCTGCCGCCCCCTTGGCGGGCCGCCCTCGAACGGCTGCACGCGTCGTTCGTGCCGCTGTTACACAGTCACATTATTTACCACTCGGTGGCGCTGCAACAGCAAACGCAAGAGCGCTGGAGCTACCATCGACGCAGCGAGCAACCCCAACCGGGGCAAAAATTCGCCGCCACCATCACGCGGCAATTGTGGCAGTGCACCACCGCTACGCGGCAACGGGGCCAACTAGATTTTTCCTGCGCTCGTCGAGGATCGAGCGAGGTAACCCCAACGCCGGGATTTACCGACGAAGATCTCCAAGACCTTATCAACCGTGCGTTACGCCATGCAACCCCTAGCGATCCGCCGCGCGGTGCCGTGCGCGTGCTGCTCACACCCGACTTCACGGCAACCGTCCTGATCGCAGCACAGACTGCGAATCTCGCGGTACCACACCTGCAATTTGATCCATTGCAACCCAACGCCTACGGCCGCACGGCCCTAAGCGTAATGGGCCTACCGCTGCAATCGCCGACTTCACTTGCACCCGCCGATACGACGGCGACCGGGCTATCCGCATCCGCAACGTGGCGTGCCGAGCTTGATGGCAACGAGCCCGCGCACGTTACGATTGCAGGCGGTACCGCCGACGTAACCACACTGCGCAATCAACCTGACGCGGTCTATTTGCTTGAGGCGGGTGACGTCTCCGTGAGCCACACCGGCGACGTGATGCTGTGGCCCACGTGGGCACTGGAAATTGAGCACGGCGCGACCAGCGGCCGAGCCTATCGATCGCCGATCGTGCGAACCACAGTCGTCGCGCTCGTTGCAGCGCAAGCATCAAGCGAGCGTGGATCAGTTCTGGTGCCGGCGCCACCGGCTGTCGTATCGGCTGCGACTTCAACCGTAAAACCGACGACGATGTGGTCGGCGACAGCACCCTGGATCTTGTTGCCTGCGGAGTTCGCATGATTACGCGTAGCGACCTTCGCCTGGCTTTGCACAAACTTACCGATGCTGACTGGACCATTGCGCAACGCACGCGCCAGCTCCGAACCTTGCGTGGCCAGCACGGCAACACGACCATGACCACCCAGCACAACGTACTGCAGCAATTTACCACAACGTTGCATCGCGATTTTCCGCTCGGTCGCGGCAGCGCACAAAGCACTTTTTCCGCCGACAGCTTCACCAGCCAAGGCGTCATCAGCGCGCTGGCCCAAGCGTGCGCCGAACAGGTGCAAGCACCCTGGCGCATGGCACCACCAAGCGCGGCCGCGCAAGTACGGCTTGATGACGCCGCTCTACTCGATCCCAATGCCCTTGCGCATGTAGTCAGCGCCTTGCAAACCGCCGGCACAGCCGCAACGTTCGATCGCCAGCAGTGGGACATTTGCATTGGCGACGATACGATGGTGGTTGAAACCTCAACCGGCAATGAAATCCGTTGGACGGCGACCCGCTATCAACTCACAGTCGCAGCGCAACGCGCCGGTCATCGGCTCGAAGCTCGACGTTGTGCCCGCCAACACAAGGATATCGAAGTAGCGCAACTCTGCCGCGAGCTCGACCAAGAACTCACGCAACTTGCCACCGCGTCGGCAACTCCACGTGGGCCAATTGCGATCGTGCTCGACCGCGACGCCATGCTGTTCGACGGCGATCTCGGCGTGTGGCGCGTGCTCACCGAACAAGCTAATTTGCAGCGCGTCACCCGTGGCATCTCGCGTTTGCCTTTAACCGTCGCCAACTCCACGCTACGAGTTGTCAGCGACGGCGCTCGCAATTTTGGTTGGCACTCGGCGCCGGTAGCCGACGACGGCGCACCGGTCCGACGCTTTGTGCTCATCGCCAACGGTGCGGTGGTCACGCACGGCAGCAGCGTGACCGAGGCTGGTCGCGGCAACAACCAAGGGCAGGCCAATGCCAACGGCGGTGTGCGCAATCTCGACGTCAGCGATACTGGCCCAGCGTGGCAGCCACCAACCAACTTCCTTGAAATTCATCGGCTCGAAACCCCGCGCTTAGATCTAGCGTCGGGCTGGCTAACTGCCTTGATTGCCCGCGCAACCTGGCACCGCGGCGATAACCAAACGCCAGTCACCGGCGGCGCAATTCGCGTCGACCTGGTGCAAGGGTTACTCGCTGGCCGCCTGCGTGGCGCTGCGATTTCCACGGCGTCGTACCAGGGCCCAAACCAAATCGTACTTGGCGTCACGCCGGTGTACTGACGACAAATCGCCACTCGCCGGCGAGTTCATCGGTTATTTCGCGCGCGGTAGTTTTTTCATCAGCTCAGCGACGGCCGGATCTTTTTCACAAGCTTTGAGCGCCGGTGAAACGGTGGCCTCCATCTTGTCCATCTTAGGACCGTACTCAGCTTGCAGCACCTGCAAATCGGCTTGTGCTGCACGTGGCAATAGCGCCGTGAGCTTGGCCACTAACGCTGGCGATTGGCTGGTAAATACCGTGAGGGCAACTGCAACTTTGCTGCAATTACCGCCGGTATTGCTGACACCCGTCGCCAGTGTATCGGTGGCGGCGGCCCACTGCGCCATCGTGGCCCGTAACTCAGCTTTCACCGCGGGGTCGGTAGTAGTTGGCACCGCCGCAGTTGGTGGCTTTGGCGCACCGCCACCCAAGCCGCCATTTTTTGAAACCTGTGTCATCGCTGCGATCAAATCAGGATCCGACGTGCAACCGGCTAACGGTGTAGTGAGGCGAGCGCCGATTGCTGTGACTTCGGTGCGAAATTTTTCTTCGATGGATTTGCGTTGGCTCGCAGTGAGTTTGGGTTCAAGTGCCTGCATTTCTTTAAACAAGCCCTGCTTGTTTTGCGCAAACGACGAAACCGCGGCCGCCATTTTTTTGCAATCACCGTTGGTTGCCACAACAGCGTCGGCCAGTTCGGCCAAGGCATCTTTTGCGCGGTTGGCAACCTTGGCGGCATCGGCAGTCGTTATGGTTTCGGTTTCGGCCGGCGGCACAACCGGCCGACTGGCTGCTTCGGCCGCTGCTTTTTGCCGCATGAACTGCTCAGCCGCCGCCGCCGCGCCCTCGCCCTCCCGCTCGGTAACCTCGGCACTGCCGGCATCGGTTTGCGCAGTGCTACTGGTATCGGTGGGTTCGGCGCCCGTCGTTGCACCCGCGCCGGCTGGCGCTTTGAATTCGGATGCTTTTTTGCTGCACCCCACAGCCACCGCAGCCACCATGAAAACTATCGACAAAGCTCGGTTCATAGCCGCGACGCTACACTGCCGATCATCGCCAACAAAAGTGTATTCACAGCCCAAAACGAAGCGCTGGCCGGCATAGCGTGCCTCCAGCGCGGCAATTCGCCACATTGGTTGCCCTTGGGACATCACCAAATCGTTCGCATGATGCCGGTATATGATTCACGAAGTTTCCGGAGATATCCTACTTTCAAAAGCTCAAGCCATCGCCCATGGCATTGCCCCTAACGACCCATGGGATAGTGGCCTTGCTCTTGCCCTGCGTGAAATGTGGCCGTCGCTGCCCAAAGACTTTCGGCACTACGCCCATGCAACCCATCCAAAGCCAGGCGAGATCTGGGTTTGGGGCACCACCGACGGTCGCCGCATCGTCAACTTGCTGACGCAAGATGGCGAGCACGCCCACGGTGCCAAGCCAGGCAAAGCATCGAATGCACATGTCAACCACGCCTTGCGTCGCCTGCACCATGAAATCGCCAAAGGCGAAATCAAGAGCCTGGCCTTGCCGCGGTTGGCCACTGGCGTCGGTGGTCTTGATTGGGCTGAAGTACGACCGCTGATTCAGCAACACTTTGGCGATCTCAACATCCCGGTCTACGTTTACACCCACTACATCAAAGGCCAAGCGGCCCAAGAAGCGTAGCGCGCGGCGAACACTCTCACCGAAAAAAACAGAGGCGTCACATGGCAAAACCATGGACGCCTTTGTTGTTTGAAGCGCCAGGTCGACTACAGCCAACCCAGCCTTCAAGTAGTGCAGATCAGGCTAAGCCGGCAGTCTTGGCAACTTCGGTTGCGAAGTCGTCGCCTTTGGCTTTTTCCAAACCTTCACCGAGTTCGAAGCGAGTGAAGCGACGAATCTTGATGTTTTCACCGATCTTCGAGATCAGTTCTTGCATCACGACTTCGATGGTCTTGTCTGGATCTTTGACATAGCCTTGATCGAGCAAGCAGATTTCTTTCATCCACTTGGCGATTTGGCCGTCGACCATTTTAGCCACGACAGCGTCAGGTTTGCCGCTTTCTTTGGCCTTGGCCAGCAGCACTTCGCGTTCACGCGCGATGAGCGCTTGGTCAACTTCTTCTTTGCGAACGAACAAAGGGTTCATCGCTGCGATTTGCAGCGCGACGTCTTTGGCGAATGCTTGGAAGTCGTCGTTGCGACCGACAAAGTCGGTTTCGCAATTGATTTCAACCAGCACGCCGATGCGGCCGCCAGCGTGGATGTACGAAACCACGGCGCCTTCGGTTGCTTCACGGCCGGCTTTTTTCGCGGCTTTGGACAAGCCCTTAGCGCGCAACCAGTCGATCGCTTTGTCGATATCGCCTTGAACTTCAACCAAAGCTTTTTTGCAGTCGGACATGCCAGCGCCAGTGCGCTCGCGGAGATCTTTAATAAGGGTAGCTGTAACTTCCATGACTAACTCCTAACTGAGTGATAATGCCATTTTCAAACGAGCGCCAACGCTTAGGTAGCGTCAGGCGAAGCCGAAGCTTCTGGCGAGAACAAACCGCCAACCGACATTTCAACGCGTGGGCCATCGCCACCCGAAGAAACGTGGATGACGCGCTCTTGTTGGTTGTCGTCTTCACGTTTACCGCGATCACGTGCGGTTTCTTTGTACACCTTGGTGCCAATGATCGCGGCGTCGGCGATGCGAGCTGCGAACAGCTTGATCGCGCGAATCGCGTCGTCGTTACCAGGGATCACGAGGTCGATCAGATCTGGGTTGCAGTTGGTGTCGGTGATCGCCACCACTGGGATTTCCAGTTTGCGGGCTTCTTCGACGGCAATGTGTTCTTTGTGTGGATCGATCACGAACACCATGCCAGGCAGTTTTGCCATGGTCTTGATGCCGCCGAGCGATTTCATGAGCTTGGCGCGATCGCGAGCGATCATCACTTGCTCACGCTTGGTCAGCGCGAACAAGGTGCCGTCTTCTTCCATTTTTTCCATGTTGCGCAAGCGTTCGAGCGAACCTTTGACCGTTTTGAAGTTGGTCAAGGTGCCGCCGAGCCAGCGTTGCGTCACGTAGTGTTGACCCGAGCGGCCGGCTTCTTCGACGATCACGTCTTGAGCTTGCTTCTTGGTACCAACGAAGAGAATGGTTTCGCCGCGCGCCGTGGTGTCGATCACCGCTTGGAACGCTTTGCGGAACAACTTCACCGTGTGTTGCAAATCGATGATGTGAATGCCGTTGCGAGCACCAAAGATGTATTGTTTCATCTTTGGGTTCCAGCGACCGGTGTTGTGACCGAAGTGAACGCCCGCTTCGAGCAATGCGCGCATGCTGATCGGGGTTTGGCCTGAAGCCTCTTGCATCGTTTCCATGTTCAATTGTCCTTTCCGTTGGTTCCTCCGATGCCATCATCAACTTGCGCAAACTCCTCGAAAGGGGCCACGGGCGCTTGTCTCCGGTATCGTGAGATTTGTTAGGGCGCACGATCTATCACGCAGCGCGGCCTGGAGGCAAGTGTTTTGGCCACTTGGATAAACGCGCTAACTATTTAAGATGACTTGATAAAAGTATCTTGCCCGAGGCTACGCCGAGATCAGGTCAGCAAGCAGGTTAATGATGCGCGGCGCAGTTTGGCCATCCCACAACGGCGGCGGCGCAACAGCCAGGCGCGGCGCAGCCAACGTAGCGCGGATGATTTCGCCGATAGGTCCAAGTGCCGTGCCGGCCAACCGATTCGTGCCGTGGGTCACGGTGATCGGCCGCTCGGTGGTATCGCGTAGCGTCACACACGGCGTTGCCAAAATCGTGGCTTCTTCCTGGACCCCGCCAGAATCGGTACAAACCAGGGCCGCGTTGCCGAGCAGGCCAACAAACTCGGCGTACCCCAACGGCTCAATGATGTGCCAGACCGGCAGCGGGGAATGCCGTGAGATCTCGGCCAACGCAGCGCGGGTCCGAGGATGCGCAGGGAACACCGCCGGTAAGCCGCCCAGCGCGCCCGAGATCGTCTGCAGCAACGCTGCGAGCCGCACCGGATCGTCAACATTGCTAGGCCGGTGCAAGGTAACCACCGCATACTGGCGCGACGCCAAACCTAACTGGCTCGCGATGTGGTCGGCGCCAGGCGCGGCCGACACCGCAAGCAGCGAATCGATCATGACATTACCGACGAAGAACACGCGCTCAGCCGCCACACCCTCGTACGCCAAATGCTCGGTTGCCGACGCTTCGGTAGTGAACAGCAGATCTGCAATCGCATCGGTGACGCGGCGATTGATTTCTTCGGGCATATCATTATCGCCGCTGCGCAGCCCTGCTTCCACATGCGCCACGATCGGCCGCGCCCGAGGCGACGCCTGCAAGGCCCAGGTAAACTCGTCGCGCAACCGAAATTTTGCCGCTGCCAACGCGCACGCCATGGTCGAATTGACATCACCGACCACGATCACAACGTGCGGCTGCAGCTGCTCCAAGACGGGCTCAAATCGTGTCAGCAGCGCAGCAGTTTGCTCCGCGTGAGTACCTGAACCGACGCCCAGCATTGCCGTTGGTTTTGGCAGCCCAAGCT
>JAGPDK010000375.1 GCA_018057605.1 Kofleriaceae bacterium
CTCGACATCGCCCCTTTGTATCGGGCGCGCAGGTCGATGACTCCTGCGCCACCAAGCGCGTCCTTGCATGCAACAACCTGGGCTCGGTGGCCCGGTGATGGCCCGAAAAGGAAAACGCGGAGTCAGTTTTTTAGGCTAACTCCGCGATTCCATTTTGTAGCGGGGGCTGGATTTGAACCAACGACCTTCGGGTTATGAGCCCGACGAGCTACCAGGCTGCTCCACCCCGCATCATCGTCTTGCGACACAGGCTATTTGCCATGCCGCACGCATGGCGTCAAGTGTCTAACGCAAGGAAGCGTAGTTGTCTGGACTTGGCCGGGCGGCCGGTGCTACCAACCCACGTCATGGCAGTTTTGGTGTTGGATTTTGATGGCACGATGACCGACGCTGAGCAAGAAGGCGCGGCCTTCGTTGCGGGCTACCTCGACGACCTGTGTACCCTGGTCGGCCGGCCGGCAGCCGATCCCGAGGTCCTTGCCTTGGCAGAAACCACCGCGTTGGCGATCGCCACGCACCCTGCCGATTATCCCTTTCTGTGGATGGGCCGCGCCGTGGCCCCGGCCACCGTCGATCCGTACCTGCGCATGGTGCCGATTGCCCACGCGATTTTTGATCACTTCGGCGCATTTACCAACGCCAACGACCGCAGCCGGCTGCTCGGCGCCATCTTGTACAAATACAACTACGCCAAAACCCAACCGCACTTTCGCACCGGTGCCGGCGAATTATTGTCTGCACTGGCCAGCCAACAACATGCGGTATGGATCGTCACCAACTCCGATACCGAAGCGGTCGCCAAAAAAGTAAAATTGCTGTCCCATCAATTTCCGGCCGTAGCTGCGTTAGCGACCCGGGTGCGAGGCTTCGCTCGCAAATTTGACATCGACGATCACTGGGCCGGCGTACCGGCCGAACTCGCCCTCCCCGGCCTGAGCCGGCCGGTATTATTGCGCCGGCACACCTACTACGACATTTTAGCAACGTTGCTCGAAGTCGAAAATGCGTCGTTCGATGATCTTGTCGTCGTCGGTGACATCTTTGAATTGGATCTCGCGATGCCGCTGACCGCTGGTGCGCGGGTCGGCTTGGTCCACAGCAACCACACGCCAGGTTATGAACGCGATTTTGTCGCCAGCCATCCACGCGGCAAACTGCTCAGCGGCCTACACGAAGTGCTGCCGTACGCCTTTGGCTAAAAATCGCCTGGCGTCACAACAATAATAGGTGCGATCGGATCACTGCTGCGAGTTAGCAAATATGCCGTCGCAGCGCCGGCCACCAACGCGGTGCCGACGCCCGCCCACACCCATTTGTTGCGGCACCATTGACACGGCGTAGCTACGGTCGGCGGTCGCGCGCTCGGCTCAGTGACAATTGCGATCGTCGCTGCGGTCGTTGGCGTTGCAGCTTGATAGAGCGTGCGCACCAGTTCGTCGATGGCGGCGTCGAGCCGCTGTACCGAACCATCCCATCCGACTTCGGCCGGCGGGTTACAAAAAAACGGCTCGTTGCCAGGCAACACCGGGGTGACCGCCAAGGATCGGAACAAACAGCGCTGCGCCTGCAACGCCGGGCCACCGCGTTTCCAGGTTGCCACAACTAACACCGCTTCGCTGGCGCTGCCAATCATGGCGAGGCCCTGCAACAGATCATTGGCGTCGCGACCACTGGTGTAGCGCGTTGCGTCGCGGCGCAGGGTTTCGGCGACGGCATCGGATTCGGGCAGCAAGTCAAGCAATGCGCCATTGCGGCCAACGTCGAGCAACCGCGGCTGCGGCCGCCGCACGCCGTCGGCAACGATCAATACATGCACGCCGCGTGCAACCGGCCAACTCCGGGTAGCCCGCGCGGGTAATGCCCCCAGATCGCGGCCATCAAGGGTCAACCGCACGGCCACCGCGCTGCGCACTCGTAGCTCCGCAATTTCAACCGGTGCAGCGCGCGTTGCATCGACCAGCGCCACCACATCGGGCGAAAACTCCGACAACGATAACGTGCGATCTGGATCAAGGCGCAACGCCAACGCCATGCCATCTTGCGCGCCTTGTTTGGCATCAGCGGAGATATCGCTGCGCTGCAACATCACGATGCCCAACCGCAATAACGCGTCGACAAATAACTCCCGCCCGGCGGCCGTGACAATTAACGGCAACGCGGCCCTCACTACCGTCGACAAGCCAGTGGCCGCGGTATCGAGCGACACCGAAAGGTAGGCCCGCCAACTCTGGGCGGCCTCTTGGCGCAACCTGGCGAGCACCGTGTTCGAACTAACGGTGGCCGCGCCATCAAGCCAACGCCGCAGTGACGTTCGCACCAAACTAGGCTCGACGGTAACAGCGGTGCCACCGTGGCGACGCAGGCCGCGCTGCAGTGCAGCCCCCAGGGCTTCACGGGTTACACCGGGGACCTCGGTTGGTAATGCGACAATTCCAACCGTGCCAATCGATGGGCCCGCCGCCGCGTCGGTCAGCGGTGGTGATGACGCCTGTGGCGATGACGCCTGTGGCACCGGCAACACCGGCGACGCGGGTGCTGGCTCGACCACCGGCGCGGCACCAGCCACATTCGCCCAGACCAATACAAGGCCATGTAGCAACAACGCCACCAGCCATGTGGATCTGGAAGGTTGCCGTCGGCAGCTAGGCGAGCGATAGTGGTCCACGTCGTGTCCGGTATAGTACCTCGAATCTGTATGCTGGCGTTGCTCGTGGCGTGCGTCGATCCAAACGCCCTGCCGCCAAGTGATCTGATGCAGCGCTCGCAAGCGACCCGGGCCATTGGCAACTGGCAATCGCTGAGCCGTTCCGACCAAGGCCCCACCACGATTTTGGAACAAGAATATTGGCACATCGAACTCGACCCCACCGTTGCCGAAACGTTGCGAGGCCACTATCGCCGCGTTGTGACCTTCCGCAATCGCGATGGCGCGTTGTTCGCTTGCAATCAACGCTCCAGCTATCAACAATTCACCACTTACACCGTCACCGGAAGGCTCGACCAAGCCCCGTTGACGCTGCGCGAAACTGCCTTCGAAGCTGAACCGTCACCGTGCGAACATGCGTTTCGCCGGCTGACCACGTACCAAGTATCGATTGTCGGCCCGACGTTAGGCTTGCAGTTCGCCGATGGCAATCAAACCCTTTGGCCAGTGCCCGAGCGCGATCACCTGGGCGCACTCATAGCCGACGCGGCCGACAGCCACGCACTGCACTCGACCCTCGCCGGGCGGAGCGGCAGCGCTGGCCTCGACGGCATCTGGCGCAGTGAACTCACCACCATGGATGAGCGCGGCGACATGCGGACCGAAGCGGAAGCTTGGCAGTTCACCGAATCAGCCGGTCAGGTATGGGGCACGTACCGACGCGATGTCACCGTACGCAGCAGCGATGGCGCGCCGTTTCAATGCGCGCGTGCGCCCCTTTATGACTACCACGATGTCATTGAATTCACGGCCCACCGGCAAGGCGAAACTCAGGAACATGAATTGCGCGAAATTGCTATTGCGGCCGACCCTGCGCCATGTCTTGCCGCCATGCCTGGCCGCGCCCTCAACCAAGCAACCTTCGAAAAGCGCGGCAACTATATTGTGCTCGATTGGCGCGGCAAGCGTCGCCAAGTGTTGTACCGCGAATAAGCGGGGCGCCACCGGCGTATCATTCGTTGGCCGTTGCTAATTAGCAGAGATAAGCAGGGTCATGTGAACGGATGGGGGAACGGATGGGGGAACGGGCGGCTCACAGCGGCTCCGGAGGGGGCGACTCGGAGCTTGAACGGTTGCACTGCGGCTGGCCGCTCGGCCGCGTAGGTTGGTGCTCGCGCGTTGCCTGATGCGCCGCCGTCGCGGCGCGGGTTGGTTGCGGGATTTGATAGCGGTGGTGAGCTTGGCACGCGGTCGGCGATCGGACGGTGGGTGAGCAGGTGAATGCCGAACTTGAATTGGCGATAGTTGTCGATTTGAATGCGCTGATTGGTGTTGGGTGTGTGCACGGTAGTTCGTCCGGATTTCGGACTTCAATTTTTCCGCAAAAACAGGAGCAATCCTTTCGATTTATGTTGACGTTATTTTTCGGCTACAAATCATTATGCTACCTGCTCGCTTACAAATAGCTATTGCAGCGCTGCCTTGCACACGGCGCGAACCGATTATCGACGCTAGTGAACTTTTCTCATCTCATTGACACTTCGCAGCACAGTGAGCCAATCACAGCGTCGAAAAAGCAGGCGATAGAGTATTTGCATGGAACAAGGTGCAGAGGTGAAGGTGGCCATCGACGTTGATGCGCTGGGTGATCAAATCGCTAAAATGTAGGCGTTTATCGACGCTGCGATGCATCGGCTGTTAACGGCGATTCGTGAATTCGACATTGCCTCGGGATGGCATGTGCAGGGCGCGTTATCGTGCGCACATTGGTTGGCGTGGCGGGTTGGCTGGGATTTGCGCACAGCACGCGAGCGGGTGCGAGTTGCGCGCAAGTTGGCTGAATTGCCATTGGTCGACGAGGAATTGCGACGTGGCGCGATGTCGTATTCGCAGGCCCGGGCGATTACGCGGGTGGCGACGGCTGAAAAAGAAGACATCTGGGTCGCATACGCTAAGCGCATGCCAGCGTCGCAGCTGGAAAACTTGTGCCGTTCGTATCAAAACGTGCAGGCGTATGATCAAGCGCATGGGGTGAAGGCTGGAGCGATGACCGGAGCGATGACCGGAGCGATGACCGGAGCGATGACCGCTGCACAAGTTGCGGCGCAGCGCACGGTGACCAGGCGAACCCTCGACAACGGCATGGTGAAGTTTGAAGTGGTATTACCCAGCGATGAAGCGGCGATGGTTTGGACTGCGCTTAATGCGGCGCTTGACACATCGAGCGCGACACCGATTGGGGCGGAACCGACTCCCGCTGATCCGACTCCCGCTGATCCGACTCCGGCAGAACATTCGCCCGATAAACTGCCGACCGCAAAAGCACCAACGTCTGGCGACCGTGGCCGGCAACGCGCCGATGCGTTCATGAACATTATCCAGGATCGCCTGCGTGGTGCCCGACCCCAGCGCACACCCGTCGAAATCATCATCACCGTACCCCACGCCGGCTTGCACGGTTCATCCGAACCGGCGGATCTAGCCATGATGGCCGACGGCGAAATTATCGCGGCGACAACCGCGCGCCGCTTTTGCTGCGACGCTGGCCTAGTGGTTGCCACCGTCGATCCGCAAGGTGTGCCGCTCTCGGTCGGCCGCAAAACTCGCACCATTTGAGCCGCAATCAAGCGAGCATTATTGCTACGCGACCGAACCTGCCGCTTTCCCGGATGCACGCACAGCCGCTACGTCGACGGTCATCACATCGAGCACTGGGCCAATGGCGGCGAAACGGCGTTAGCGAATCTCATGTTGTTGTGTAGTGCTCACCACACGCTGCTACACGAAGGCGGCTGCCGGGTCGAAGCCAATGCCAATGGCTGGAACTTTTTCGACCACCGCAACCGGATCAACGACGCGCAACCGGACCGTACAACATTGAACAACGTTGGCCAGCGACGTGGCCTCGTAGCGTTGCACGATGCGCATGCGGCGCTCGCTATCACGGCCAACACCAACGCATCAAAATGGACCGGCGAACCGATCGACTATGCGAAGTGCATCGACTATTTGGTGTGATGCGCAGCGGTCGAGCATGCGGTCAACACCACGGACTCCGGCGTTGGTAGATCTGCGGCATGAACATCGAAAATGTGACGAATGCTCCGCGGGAATGTCCCTTGTACATTCGAGGCCCTCATGGAGCGCACCAGCGAACGCTGGAGCTCGGGGCTGCCGGCAGCTTTGACGTTTTCAAAGCGATGCTGGGTAGTTAGACCTGCCGCAACCCAAGCTGGCGCGCTAGGTCCACATCGGTCACGGCAAACATCAACAACTGATCGACATAACCAAACCGCAACACCGTGCCAGCATCGGCCACCGCAATGACCAAC
>JAGPDK010000376.1 GCA_018057605.1 Kofleriaceae bacterium
GTACCAATGCTCCGGCTTCGATCAATACAAAATCGCCTTTTCGCAAGGTACCCGACATCACTGTGGCTACGGCAGCATCACGATGTGGCCCAGCGAGCTTTTGAGCGGCTACATCTTTACGTGCCGCTTTTAGATTCTCGGATTGCGCTTTGCCGCGGCCTTCGGCCATGGCTTCAGCAAAATTTGCAAACAACACCGTAAACCACAACCAAGCGGAAATGGCAAAAATGAAGCCGGCCGGCGCATCACCATGCCCGGTGATGGCAGCGTGAATGACCAACACCGTTGTAAAAAAACTGCCGACCTCCACGACAAACATCACAGGATTGCGAATCATGTGGGCCGGATGCAGCTTGCGCAATGCTCCCAACGCAGCAGCGCGGACTAACGCGCTGGTAAATAGGGGTGAAGGTGTTACTGGTGCTATGGACATGATTGATCCTTACAGCCGGCCGACATGTTCAACGATTGGACCCAGCGCAAGCGCAGGCACAAACGTCAGCGCGCCGACGAGCAAAATCGTAAATACCAACAGCAAAACAAACAAAGGCGTGTGCGTTGGCAGGGTACCCGCCGACGGTGGCGCAATCTTTTTGCGAGCCATCGAGCCAGCCACCGCCAGCACAGGGATAATGACCCAATATCGCCCAATCAACATGCAAATGCCGATCGCAAAACTATAGAATGTACCGTTGACCGTAAGCCCGCCAAAGGCCGACCCATTGTTATTGGCGCCCGACGAAAACGCGTACAAGATCTCGCTAAAACCATGTGCGCCAGGATTTGCTGTAGCCCCGGTACCACTTTTCGTCGACACGGCAATCGCAGTGCCAACTAAGACCGCCGCCGACGGCAGTAAGATTACCAGCGCGGCCATTTTCATTTCGAATGCTTCGATTTTTTTGCCAAGATATTCTGGTGTCCGCCCGACCATCAATCCCGCAATGAAGACTGCAATGATGACGTACATCAACATGCCGTACATGCCTGAGCCGACCCCGCCAAAGATGATTTCACCAAGCTGCATCAGCCACATCGGCGCGAGCCCGCCCAGCGGCGTGAAGCTATCGTGCATTGAGTTGACGGATCCGTTGGATGCAGCGGTAGTAGCGGTGGCCCAGATTGCGCTGTTCGTGATACCGAAACGCATCTCTTTGCCTTCCATGTTGCCACCAGGCGAGGTGTCCGACGCAACATCGGAAATGCCGAGTGCTGCAACCGCCTGATTGCCATGTTGTTCGGCGACAATGGTGACCACCGTGAGCAGTACGAAGATGAGCATCATCGCGATGATCACGGCCCAAGCCTGCCGCTTGTCCTTCACCATGCGACCAAATGTGAAACACAGCGCTGCGGGAATGAGCAGGATGGCCAACATTTGCAGCAAGTTGCTCAATGCAGTTGGATTTTCAAATGGATGCGCTGAGTTGACGTTGTAGAAGCCACCGCCGTTGGTGCCGAGTTGTTTAATCGCAAGTTGTGAAGCCACGGGCCCTAACGCCAAGATCTGCTCGGTGACCGGTTGACCACTACCGTCGACGGTGGCTTGCAGCAGCTGCACATGCACCGTGCCGGTAAAGGTCTGAACCACGCCTTGCGAAACCAATAACAACGCTAGCAACAGCGACAGCGGCACTAAGATGTAGACCGTGGTCTTGATCAAATCGACCCAGAAGCTGCCAATCGTCGTCGCGTTGCGCCGCGCTAGGCCGCGCAATAACGCTACCAACACGGCCATACCGGTTGCAGCTGAAAGAAAATTTTGCACGGCCAGTGCGATCATCTGCGTGCCATGGCTCATGGTGGTTTCGCCACCGTAGGCTTGCCAGTTGGTATTCGAAGCAAAACTTACCGCGGTATTAAATGCAACGCCGGGTTCAACACCAGCGAGCTGCAGTGGATTGAGCGGCAAAGCGCCTTGGCAACGCTGCAAGATATACACGGCAGCGAGTCCAATAAAATTGAACAACAGCAATGCAATGGCGTAGCGTTGCCACGGCATTTCGTCGTCGTTACGCACGCCAATTGCGCGTTGCAGTCCACGCTCCAACGGCCCGAGTATACGTTGCGCTAGCGTGGCTTCGTTGTTGTACACCCGCGCGATGTAGGCGCCGAGCGGCCACGCCAAAAGCAGCAACAGCAACAAGTACACGGCGAGTTGCGTCAGTGCATTTGCCGTCATGACAATTTCTCCGGCCACAACATCACAAACATTAAGTAGCCGAGCAGCAGCACGGCGAGCGCGCCGCCTAGATACGTTAGAATTTCCATGGGATTTACAACCTTTCGCACAACCGCAAAAACAGCCACGTCAACAAGCCAAATCCGAACACAACCAAAATGACAACGATGTCCATATCAAGCCCTTCGCCGTGAGTTTTCGCCGTTGCCAACGGGCCGGATTGTGCGCGCCTTCGGCAACCCCGGTGTCGCGGCTTGTCGCACGCTGGTAACCAACATGCGCAGCGCGAGCACAACCATCAGCAGCCCCACGGTTGGTGCAGCACCCCACGGCGTGCCGCGCAGCACGGCACCAATCAGCGGAATTGCGCCGACCGTCGCAAGCAACACTGCTGATTCAACTTCGTCCTGCATACTCAGCCAACCTACTCACAGCGTTGTCAAAACGGTGTCAGCGACTGGCCGGTAGCCATCAAGAAAGTATCAAGCTCGTATCAAAACCAACCGATCACACCCAGCGTAGCGGTTTGCTGGGTCGTCCGCGTTGGTGTACTGGGAGCCGCGGCCGGCGCATCATCACCGACGAAGATTGCGTCAGCTGCAGCGTCAGCACGGACCTCGGCTCGCACGGCGAAGCCAACGGCCGGCTGGTAGCCCAGTGTTGCCGTAACCGAACACACCTGGGAGGTCGGCAAAAAGATACGGCTTGGGCTCGGGCTACCACTACCGCTGTGCGTCTCCCGAATGCAATCAGCACGCGCAGTGCCGGCCCATTGCGGCGTCGCGGCAACATGAGCGTACATCGCGGCAGCGAACCAACGTTGCGTGCCAAGGGCCCCACGCTCAAACCCTGCATTGAGTTGGCTGCGCAGCGTAAGGCGTGAGGTCGCCGCCCAGGTACCGTACAAATCAACCAAGTGGCGCCACGGTTGGCCTTCCGGCGCATCGGTTGGCCGTTCCACGCCACCAAAATATTGCACCATCGCCGAGACATCTTCAGCGGTATACGCAGCGTTGACGGTTACTGATTTGCCACGATTGCCGTCGGCCGCTTGATTCCAGCCATTATAGACCGCGCCGGTGACCGTCCACCGCGGTGAGGCCGCCCACGCAGCCCGCGCTCCAACATGATAAAATGGCAACGCCCAAAATAGATTTGAACGCGACCATGTCCAGTTGTCTTTGATCGCCATCGACTCAGGCCCAATCGGCGACAAAAATAGCCCAGCGCTGATCGTGACCGCCTGGCTAGTACCAAAACGATACGCCGCCCACGCTTGTTGGATATTTCGAATTCCGCGCGCCACTGCCGCGTCACTGCCGTAATACGACGTCGGCGTCGAGCCGGCCTGCAACGTTAGCTGGCCAGTCACACGCCCCGCGGTCCATTGCGCATCAAGGGCCACATTCTCCATGGTCAGCGAATTGTGCTGACTATCGAAACCGCGTTGCGCAGTATTGCCATCGCGCGGCTGCGTAAAATTCCAGCTGTACGAACCTTCCAAATATCCACCGATCCGCAACGGCGAAGCTAGCACCGGTGCAGTTGGCGTTGCGTCCGCCGCCGACGGCACAGCATCGTCAGCCAGCGCGGTGCGGCCAACCATCAAAAATATACAATTGATCAGCCACGTAGCGTTCTTCATAACTTCACCTTGCCCAGGCGTACCAGCAGGCACAATTCACGCGTCATCAAGATTTTGTCAGCTTGTTGCACGTGGGCGATCCAACAGTTGCAGCACACCGCCACCAGCGCCAACGATCAGCGCGGCAAGCCAAAACAGCAGCGATGCCGCGAGGCCATCACCCGCTGACATGCCAAACAGTGTGCCGCACAACGCGATATACACAGCTTCGCGCGCGCCAGCACCACCGACGGTGATTGGCAAAAACGTGGTCGCCGCAGCGAGTGGCACCACCAACAGCGAGGTCCACCAGGTCGCCGCTGGGTGCAAATCGCGCAAAATTACCCAGCCGGCTAACGCGGTAAGAATTTGCGTGGTCAGCGATAACAGCGCCGCCGCGGCAAAATCGAGCGGCCGACTCACGACGGGTAAACGCGCAGCGATCGCCCGCAACGGCCCTGGCAATAACGGGGCTAGGCGTCGCCCAAAGGGCAACATGAAAACCGAAATCACCGACGCTGTCACCCCACCTATGCTCCACCACCACAACGCTCCGGTGTTGCTGAGCTGATCACCGCTAAGCAACAACCCGACGGCTACCAACGAAAACACCGCAAACAAACCCAGCGCGCGCTCGACCAACACCACCGCAATTGCGCCGGTGGTGCCGTGTTCACCAAAGCTATCGCGCGACACGACACCCCGCATTAGATCGCCTGCGACCGCGCCGGGCAGAAAGTTATTGTAGAAAAACGCAATGAAGTACAAGCGATTTGCCGTCGCGAAACTCGGCCGACGCTGCGCACCATAAGCACGCAACAGCACGCGCCAGCGAATTGCCCCAGCTACCACATTGAGCGCGATCAGCGCGACCGCGACAAACATCGCCACGGCTGAGACGCGCGTGAACGCAGCTTGCACATTTGCAACATCGATTAGCTGCGCTATGTACACCGCGCCAGCGAGGGTACCGCCCCACCGCGCGACCCAGCCCCACCGCCGCCAAGCTGCGCGCAGCCCACTCGCCGGCGATCCAGCAGCCTCAGTCTTCGTCGGTGACGAGCTCATGGAGCCGATGGCTCGGCTGACAATGCAGCAAGTAACTCAGCCGCACTCACCGTGGCCGCACCGCGCTTACTAGCCACCGCTGCACGCTGCGCGACACGGAGGGCAGGCACCAACTCACTGCCTGCGGCTAATGCCAACGCCAACATCGCAGCCTGAGTATCGCACGCACCGGTGCCTTCGAATCGTTCGTTCGTTGTAGCGTCGCCATGCACGGGCGCAGCGCCCGGCACAAACAGCGACCAACCGTCGCTGCCACGCCGTACCACCAGCGCAGCACCCTCGGTAACCGTCGCAAGCGCCGCCGCTGCCGCGGCTATCTCTGCGACCGTATGATTCGCCAGCCCCGCCGACACAGCGCGATCAAGCCCGCCAAGATCCAACAACAGCAGCGTTGCACCGCAAAAAACAGCAAGGTCGCGACGTTTAGAATCAACGATGATCGGGACGCCTTTGCCGCGTGCTGCTGCAATTACATACTGCGCAATCGCTGCGGTAATCGTGCCTTTGCCATAGTCCGAGATGACCACCGCATCTACCCCAATAGCCGCAAACGCTTTATCGATTGATTCACGCATCGCGGTGCATGCGCCAGCGTCAGCCGGGTGACGTTTTTCTTGATCCAAACGTACAAGCGCTTGGCCTTGCGCAAGCAACCGAGTTTTTTTGGTCGTTGGCCGAGTCGCATCGCCAGATAACATCGCCGCGATACGCAATTTGGTGGTTTGCGCAGTGACATGGCGCGCGGCTTCGTCGCGCCCGATCAACCCGATCAGCATCGCCGTGCCACCGAGCGCCACGACATTTGCGGCAGTATTGCCAGCACCGCCAAGGCGCAGCTCTTGTGATTTCACTTCTAACACTGGCACCGGCGCTTCAGGCGAAATGCGCGCAACTTCGCCACGCAAAAACTCATCCAACATCACATCGCCGACCACCAGCACTCGCTTGCCACGTAGTTTTTCGACGACAGCGCTATGTTCTTGCATGCGGCGTGCGTAGTAACGCGGTTCGCTAGCGCTTGCAACCAGCCGCCGTAGTACGCCCACGTTACCAACTGCAAAAGTTGTGCGTGGTAGTCCCGGTCAAACCTCGCGGCAGGTT
>JAGPDK010000377.1 GCA_018057605.1 Kofleriaceae bacterium
CGTTAGCGTAGCTGCTGCGCGATCGAATCTCATGCTTGAACTCATTATCGATTCCGACGTTCGCGCAACGTTCAGCCCGTACTGGCGCCACAAGTTGCAGCAGCAATGCAATCGCATGGTCACTGCCGTAGCGCGCTCCGAAAAGCAGCGCGACCTTGAGGTAACGCTGCGACTTACTAATGATGCGCTGATTCACCAACTCAACCGCGAGTACCGCGCTAAGGACAAGCCGACCGATGTGTTGGCGTTCGCGCAGCGTGAAGGTTTTACACCGAGCGGGCAGGCGGCCAATCCCACCGTGCTCGGTGACATTGTAATTTCACTGCCGACCGCACGCCGCCAAACCAAAGCGCCTAAAACTCCGCGTCGCGTCTTTGATGAGGTGCTGTTTTTGGCATCGCATGGCTTGTGCCATTTGATTGGTTACGATCATCGCACCGACGCTGAAGAAGCCACAATGAACGCCCGAATGGCTGGGTTGCGGGTCCAGGCGGGCGGCCGCGGCCCGATTCGGCCGGCGTGAGTTATCCCGCGTGGACTTACGGTGCGTGACGTACGCAGTGAATGACGCCCGGCCCTGAACGCCGAGGCTGACGCCCGAAGAAATGCAAAACGCTGGCTCTTTGCAAAGCCAGCGTCGAAGATTGCGTGAGTTGCGTGCTTAGGTCAGCACGGTTTTAGCCGAATGTACTACTGACAGGTGCCAGCGGTACACGTCGTACCCGTAGTACACGCCAACACGTTTTGAACAAACAGCGGCCCGGTACAGGCGGTGCCCAAGGCGACTTCGCCGTGGATGTTCAGATTGAACGCGCCACCGGTAGCGTTGTAGCCATCGACGCTAAACGTGTAGCCGCCTGGCAATACGTCAACCATTTCCATAAACGAGAGGAAACCCGTGCCGCTATCGTCATCGCAGTCAATGTCGGGGCTACCACACGCGCTATTACGAACCGATAGAATGGTGTCGCTCAGTGCTGAGCCTTCGGTGTCAATTGTCAAAATCATTACCGGCACGGTCAGTGCAAGTTCAAACGTCACTTCTGGTGACGTGCCCGTGAAGCCACACGATGGCGTGAGGTTATGAGTTTTGCCAAGCGTGGTACCAGTGAGGGCAGGGCCGTCGATAAGCACCACCGGGTCAGTTTCCGCCGGACAAGTCACTTCAGATGACGCTGATGCCGATTCACAGCCAGTGTCGGTCGGATAATCGGTGCGAGTATCGCCATCGTCATCGAGGCCGTTGCTGCAAGCTGGGCAGCCAGGGCCACTCGGACAGTTGTCCTCTTCCGTGGTGTCAGTGATCGATGTGCAGCCTGGATCGGTTGGGAAGCCAACCCGGCCGTCGCCGTCAGCGTCGACGTTGTCATTACATGCAGTCAACACACAGGTGCGTGCGCCTGCAGTGCCGCCGCAAACGTAGCCATCGGTACAGGTCAAGGCACCACTGGTGGCAAGTGCGCCTTCGCAGCTGCCGCCTGCCGCAATGCGGCCGGTGATGGTTGCCGTGAACGCACCTTCATCGCCAGCGCCGTAGCCGTCGACAACCAAGAAGTAGCGGCCGGCCGCAATGTTAGTTAGCGCCATCGGAGGGAAGTCGGTGCAGCGCACTTCAGGCGTGGTGCAGGTCGAAGGCAATAGTGCAATCACTTCATCGTACGTCGAGGTGCCACGGGTGAAGGCCATGTTGAATGAGGTCAGCGCCGGCAGGTCCAGTTGGTAGGTGAGGTCGCCAGCGTCGCTGCTCGTTGATGCACAGCTTGGCCGATAGTCGTCAACCCGACCAGTGGTGTCGCCGGTGATCACGCCGGTGGCCGGTACAATGATGCCTTCAGAGGCTTTACAAAATTCACTGGTCCCGGCGGCCGAAGCACAGGTCAAGTCAAGAGGGTAGTCGGTGGTACCATCGCTGTCGTTGTCGGCACCGTCGGCACACTGTGGGCAGCCTGCGCCTGGGCAGGTGTCGGTTTCGTCATCATCGGATTTGGTCTCGCAGCCTGGTTCGGCCGGGAAGTCGGTCTTGCCATCGGTATCGTTGTCGAGGGTGTCGTTGCATGCTGCGAGTTTGCAGGTGCGAGCGCCGGCCGTGCCTTTGCAGGCGAACCCTACGTCGCATTTGAGCGCGCCACTGGTGGCCAAAGAGCCTTCGCAGCTAGCATCATTGGCAATGATGCCAGCGAGGTTGATGCGCAAGCTGCCGGTTGTGGTCGCCGATTCGGTATCCGCGACGATGGCATACGTACCCGCGGCGACGTTGGTCAGGTTCAATGCCGGCGTGGACGATGCATTGCAGGCGATATCAGGCGAACCGCATATTGCATTGCGCACCGACAGCGACGGGCTGGTGATGCCAGAGCCAGCCGCATCGATCTTCAACGATTTAAGCGAAGGCAGCTTCACCATGAACACGCGTTCTTTGCCGTTGGTGCCGCAGCTTGGCGTTATATCGTTGGTTGTTGCCGCTGACACGGTGGTCGTGGTGGTGACTCCCACCACATTTACCAGTGCATCGGTTTCGCTTGGGCACTGGGCTTCGCCATCTTGCGATGCGGCCGAGCATTCTGGATCAGCTGGATAGTCGATCAACGTGTCGGCATCATCGTCGATGCCGTTCGAACATTTTGGACAGCTGGCGCCTGGAGGTGTTGTGCTGCACTCGTCGGTTTCAGTGTCATCGGCTGGGGTCGCGCAACCTGGGTCGAGCGGGTAATCGATTTTGCCATCGGCGTCGTCGTCAACGCCGTCACTGCATACCGGTTTGGCGCATTGCATCCGGGTTTGGCCCAAAGGAATGCGGCAGACCAACTGTTCATTGCAGTCGGTTGCCGTAACGCACGTCGCGCCATCGCCGCCTTTGGCTTCCAAGCGCAGTTTGAACGCGCCGCCGAGTGCGCCAGCCGCGTTGTCGACGACCAGATAATATACGCCCGGTGTCAGGCTTGCGGTAATCGCCGATTTTGGATTTGCAGCACTGAGGTCATTGTTGCAGGTGATTTCTGACGCTGGCGAGGCACAATCGGAGCTGCGAATGTACAACACCGTATCCGCCGTAGTTTCCGCGAAATCGGTGGTTACATTAAGTACGCGAGGTTCCGTGATGCGCAGTTCGTAGACGACTTCAGTGCCACTGCCACCACAGGTGGCCGAGGTCAGGCGCGATGCGGCGCTATCTTGCAGCACGCCGGTGATTTCGTTGCCCATCGGGAATGGCGTGATGTTGACCATCGGGCCACACGCCGCGAGATTACGGCTGAACTCGTCATTGTCGGACGCGCCGGTGCAGCCCATGTCGCTTGGGTAGTCGATGGTGCCGTTGCCATCATCGTCTTTGCCGTTGGAACATTGCGGGCACAACGGACCGTTTGGACAATCATCGGCTTCGTCGTCGGCGTTAGGCGCTGAACAACCTGGGTCGAGTGGAAAATCGATTTTGCCGTCGCCGTCGTTATCACGGTTGTCGCTACACTTCGGTGGCGTTGCGCCGTCTTCGGTGTCGTCGTTGGTATCCGCACACTGTGGATCTTCAGGGAAGTCGACTTTGCCGTCGCCATCATCGTCGATGCCGTTGCCGCATTTGCCCTTGCCTTCATCGGCGGACTCGCGCTGATCGGTGACGCAGCCAGGGTCGGCATCGTCAACTTTGCCGTCGCCATCGTTGTCTAGGCCGTCGCTGCAGTCGTTCGTGTTTCCGCTATCGCTACAAGCGATGACAGTCACTGGCCCAGCAGCCAACAAAATAAGCATGGATATACGTATAAGTTTCAGCACCCCGGGTGTGTAGGCGGATGTGGGGTTTTAGGTCAACCCAAAAATGAATGATGTAGTGATCTCGTGACGCCCAGGTGACGGTCAATTGATGCCGAGCAACAAGAACTTCAGATAGCGGCCCTCAGGAAACCCTGGAATAACAGGATGATCCGTTGCCGCAGACATGACTACGTGCAGCTGCACCCCTGGGACGTGCTTTGCGCACAGATCGATCAGGTCAGCTTCGGAAATGTGACTTGAGCACGATGCCAACGCCACATAGCCGCCAGGCGCTACCACGCTCACGCATTCCAGCAACAAGCGTTTGTAGGCGGCGAGGGCCGCCGGTTTGGCGCGTTCGTTGGGTGCAAAGCTAGGTGGGTCGGCAATCACCAAATCCCAGCTGCGCCCAGCGTGGCGCGATTTGGCGAGATAATCAAAACCATCCATGCAGATGTGTTGATGGTGCGCGCCAGCAATATTGTTTAACGCAAAGTTAGTGGCCACCGCATCAATCGCGCGGGGCGCGATATCGACCGAGGTCACTGCGCTCGCGCCGCCAAGGGCTGCATGCACCGAAAATCCACCAGTATAACAATACAGATTCAAGACCCGTTGCTGGTGAGCTAAACGGCCGACTAAACGACGGTTTTCGCGTTGGTCTAAAAAGAAGCCGGTCTTTTGACCGTTCACCACATCGACGACGAAACGCGCCGCGCCTTCGGTGATGGTGATCAACCCAGGTTTGTTGCCACGATACGCGTGAGCCTCGGTCACGCCACGCTCGCCGCGCAGCCAGACATCGGAAAACTGAGCACCGCCCGCGGCTAGTCCGTCCAGCACGGCATCGAGCCGAGCCGTCCAAAACACATTCGCCGCCGCGCCGTCAAAAACTACAACCAACGTGGTGGCGTACTGGTCAATCACTAAGCCTGGGCAGCCATCGCCTTCGCCGTGAATGAGACGCCGGCCGGAACAGTCGCGCAGCAAGGCATCGTTACTGCGACGTTGGGCAGCGCGCTGGGCGCGGCGTTTGGCCCAGGCGGCGTTTATTGCGCTAGGGCTGTCGGCGGCTGGTGCCTCCAAAACCCGCGCCGCGATCGGCGACCCTGGATCGACAAAAACCGTAGCCAGCGGGCCTTGTTCGTCGGTCAGCGTCACCACGTCACCGGCGCGGGTTTGGGCCGGCAAGGTCAACGCGCGATCGTAGATCCACGGATGACCATTGACGATTGCATTGCGCAACGGCTTGGTAACAACAATGCGGTCACCGCGAGTGCGAGGGCCGGGCACGCTGTTTTTCGTCACGCTATTTTTCTACAGGGGCAGGCGCGCCAGTCGGCGGCGGCGGCGTGCCCGCAGTGCCAGCCAAATTGACGGAGGTCAAGATGTACATGTGCGCGTAGCTGTTGAGCACTTGCACAATTCCAACGCCTTCAGCGGCCCACAGTGAATTCACCAAACCGGCTTTGAGTTCATAGGGTTTGCTGCCGGGCGCTTGGCCGTCGAGGGTAATCCGGCCGGTAACTTGAATGGCCAGTTTTTCCGCGGCCATGGTGCCCATCGGCGTGTTGATGGTTTCGGGCAATGCAGGCGTAAATTGCCGTTCGATTTCGAGCTTGCCCGAACCTGGCGTTGCGCCCGAATCCTTGGTTGGTGTGCGCTTCCAGGTAGCGATGATATCTTCGCGCCATGGGTTGTCGCCGATGGTGCCATTGGTCAGCACCCAGGTTGTGCCTTTGCGCGAAAACGTTGGGAACTCCAACGAGAAAAAGCCGCCTGGCTCGCCTCCGAACCAAAACGCATCTGGTGAAAAATCAACCTTGCCTGGCCCGCAGGTCAGCGTCGACTTGAGTTTGCGGATGCCGACAGTTTCATCGAAGGTGACGATGGTCTCGCTACCTTTGGTTTCGATCGACGCCACCGTGACCACGATTTCTTTCGCGGCCAACGGCGTTTGCTTTTCTTCGAGAGGCGGCAGCGCGATTGGTGCCGCGACGCTTTTGTAAGTCCACGAATTGCCAACCAGCAGGGGCAAAAACTTGATGCCACATGCGCTAACCGCGTTAGCGCCGACGGCGGGCTTGTCTTTGCCCTTGCCTTTGGATTTAGCAACCGCAGGGACCACTAAGGCGCCGACAAGAGCCGATGCCGCAAGCGCGCACAAAGCGCCGGATTTT
>JAGPDK010000378.1 GCA_018057605.1 Kofleriaceae bacterium
CGGTTTCGGATTTGATCATCGCGACCATGTCGGCCATGCCGGCGGGCTTGCCACGGTTGGCGAGGTAAAATTTGCCGATTACCGCGTCGAGTTTGTCGGCACCGACGGCAGCGGCGACGTCTTTGTAGAAGTAGGCGCCTTCCATGTACGGGAAGGTCGAAAATAGGCCGTCTTTGAGAATGTCGACTTTGTTGCAGCCGGTTGGCCACGCGACGCGGTCGCCACCAGCGCGGGCGCTGCGTAATTCAGATTGGTAGCCGGCCCACACCTGCGCTTCGGCATCGGCGCTGACAACTTGGCCGATGGCGCGGGCGGTCAAATACGAAACGGTGCCTTCGGACAACACAAAATCTTCCCAACACTTGATGCGAATGCCGTCGCCGAACCAACCATGGGCGGCTTCATGCACATGAGTTTCTTCGTTGTCCATGGCGTCGGTGGCAACGTGCCAGTACGGATGATGTTCCATGCCGCCATAAGCGCCAGCGCCCCACACCGCAGCTACCGAGCCAACATCGCTGCCAAACTGATACGAGCCCAGCTTGGTTTCGAACCATTGAAATGCTTTGACCAGATTTTGCGTGCCTTTGCGCGCTGCGGTTTTGCCACCAGGTAAATACGACACTGAGACCCGGGTGCCAGCGCTGGTGGTGCCGAGTGCATCGGTGGTGTAATCACCGACGGCAAAAGCCAACTGATACGCTGGCGCATTGCTTGGAATCAAATGCGGATAGATCACTTTTTTGCCGGCGGGCACGCCGGTGATATCGAGTTCAAAGGTGGTGCCGTCGGACGGCCGTGAGATGCACGGAAATAAATTGCCGCAGTAGTACGGCCACAACACGGTGGTGCCACCGGCCAACAAGCCGTCAGAGTTGTCATGTTGCGCAAAGCTGTATTCGACGGTGAGCGGCGACACCACGTCGCTGACAATCAAGCGGCCACTGCGCTTGCGGTAGGTTTTGCTGCCGGTGGCGTCGCGGACGCTGCGGATGGTGAGCCCACCGGCTTCGACCGAAATCGAACCGCGCTTGGCAAAGGTCAGCGTAGCTTTGCCTTGTTTGGAAGCAAAATCGAGCCCGAGCTTGGTGTTCACCACATCGGTGGTGTTGGCGATGCTGTCGTCTTTGCCATCGCCAAGCAGCTCATCGTCGAGCGCAGGCTCATTTGCCTCGGCGGCGCAGCCAGCGGCAGCAGCCACCAGCAGCCAGAGCAACGACGCAGCAGTAGGCTTCATGGAACCAGATAGAGCAAACGCAATGCCAAAATCGTCGGGGCCGACCACCAAGGATCGGACGCTAGATCAAGCAGTTGGCCGCGTTCGACCCACAGCCCGTGTCCGCCGCTCATGCCCTGGCGAATTGGGTAGCCAGGCTAGTGGACCTGCCCGAGCTCTAAAACAATCCTTGATCGACCACGACACCGCCGACCTCGAAACCGCCGACCTAGAAGCCAATTCCGAAACCGAGATTCAGCATCGTCAGCCTGTCGGTGGCGGTCTTCGCGATGTACTGCGGCGTCGGCAAGAATTGCCACGAATAGCGATTGAGCGCGAGGTCCGCGGTCGCGAACATCCGGCCAAACTTGGCGCGCACGCCACCGCCCAAACCAAAACCGTTACCCGTGGCGCCTTGAAATCGCGCCACATATGGCCCGCCCCCGGTCACCACACGAACTTCGGCAAAGGCAAACGCATCGAGCATACCGAGCTTGGCAGTTAAGCCGCCGCCCAATCGCAGACTGCCGATCGCGGCGTCAGGCAACAGGGTCAGCGCTTCGTCGTCGCCAGAAAAACTCAACGTTTGCTGCTCAAAGCCAGCATTGATGTCGACGCCTAGCGAACTCAATGGCACTTGAAAATGCACATCACCCCCGAATTGCCGATACGCGGTTTGCACTGGCAGCATTTGCGCGTCGGCGGTAGCAAAGGATTGCGGCACGCCAACGTTGCCATGCCCGCGCACCGATAGCTTTCGCAACAAATTGGTCTTTTTTGCGAAAGGAAACACTTCGAGGGCAACCCCCACCAACAACTGCCCACCTTGATCAAACAAAAACAAATTGTCAGTTTGAACTTGAGTGTACCCAACTTCTCGAAACATCACCGTCGTGGTCGCGGCCGCGGTTAACCACGCTACCGACGAAACTTTTGCAGCACCATCGCCGGACGAGGCCGGTGACGCGCCAGTCGGCTCGCCGGTGGGCGCATCAGTTGGCTCGTCGGATGTATCATCACCGCCGGTATCGGGGTCGGGGTCAGGATTTTTGACCGGTGCTTTCACTGATTTTGCGGCCGGATCAACCTGTAATTCGGTCTCTTGATCGGCAGCTACCGTAACCCGCTCGTCACGAATCGTAACTTTGCCACGCTTGATTTCAATGTGATAGGTATCGGCGCCGAGCTCCAACGTCACGGGAATGCGACCTCGGTTTTCATCGTTGATGTACACATCAAGGTCGCGCCCTTTGTTGCCTTTGGCCGACACGGTCAGCATGCCCATGGCTTTACGCAATGTGATTTTGGCAGTGACCGGCTTTTTGTTGCGCGGCACGGTGACATTTTTAAACTCGTCAGCGTAGCCGGGTAGCGCCACTACAAATGTGTAATCGCCCGGAGGCAAATCTAGCGTGAGGGGCGTGACACCTTTTTCGCCATCGGCCTTGTCACCGATGTACACCGAGGCCCCCGGAGGATCGGATTCAATCGTTATCTGGCCGGTTTTGCCGGCCCACGCCGGCAAGGCCCAACAAAGCCCGAGCAAAATCAACAACGCTCGCACCGACTGATGATAACAAGCCCACTGCCAAGATGGGCAACGGATTTCGAAATTCGACAGGACCGTGTACAATTCTTGGGTGGAACGGGATTTGGCTACCTCCATCTTTGCTGGCGTGATGCGCCCTAATGATGCACGCCGGTTCTTAGTTGAAGTGATGATCGGTGGGATGCATGCCGACGGTATCGTCGACGCGCGCGAACAACAGTTATTGCACCAGCACATCAGCAAGCACGCAATGTTGCGCGGCTTAACTCCCGCAGCGGTGACCATGATGATCGAAATGGCAACGGAAGCGATTCGATACGCCGGCAGCGCCCGTGCGCGGATCCCGGCAATTGCCCGCGGCCTGCCTACGCGAATTCATCGTTTGGTCGCGTTTGCCATGGCCTGCGAAATCTGCGCGGTCGATGACATCGTAGTCGATTCCGAGCGTGTGTTCATTGAAGAATTGCGCATCGCGTTGCGGGTCAGTGCGTTAGAAACCGAAAATATCATCCAAGCCATCGAATACAACAAACTGCCCGTCTACCTCAGTGATCGAGTGTCGCGCATTCGATCGCTAGTGCCGTTAGCCTGTGAACTTTTCACGATTCGAGCGCTTACCAAAAACCAGCTCAACGACACCCACCGATTTGCGCTCCGCGATTTTTTTCTAAGCGTCACCGATGTGGCGGCCAGCGCCGACGAGCTTGACGGTGAACTCTATCAATGCTTTCGACGGCCTCGCAATTCAAACCATCCTACTGCTGCGCAAATCGAAGCGGTTGCCGTGCAATTGCCCGACCCCGTAGATCGTTACTGGATGGTGGTGTACGTGATGGCGGCTGAACCACCCGCGACCCTCGGGCGCTGGAAAGTGATTCCTTTTATCGGCCTGCTGCAAAGTGGGTTTCAAATCGTCGAGGGTGATATGGAACGAGCGGCCGCCGATGCCGCGCTGTTTCCGGCCAGCTTGCGGCGCCCAGCATAACAAACTCATACCCGTCCTCGTCAAAACCGCTGGGAAGTCCAAGCGAAATCACGATAGCCCTTCGCACCAGCGTCGCACTCAGGCATACTGAGCGAGTGAACTCGACAACCATTGACCTGGTTGAACAAGTAAGACGCCAACTGCCCGGCGGCGATGCCTACGCCTGCGCGATTGCCGGCCCGGTTAATGAACAAGCCATTGTCGCCGCTGAAGTGGCCCTAGGCTGCGAGTTTCCACCATCGTATCGGGCGTTTCTGCGCTTGTTCGGAGGCCTTGCATTGCCAAGTCATCTCGGCGTGGTGCACAGTTTTGCCGGCGTCACCGGCAGTGCGTCACCGTCGACGCTAACCAATGTCGTTACCGTGACGTTGCGGGCCCGCGACGAACGCCACTTGGCCACCCACTTGATCGTTGTGGGCCTAGGCGCCAACTCGCAAGAATGGTTCTGCCTAGATCCGCATCAAGTCAGCGACGATGGCGAGTATCCGGTCCGGCTGTTTGATGCGCGCGACAACGCCATCGATCAACTATTTTATGCCAGCTTCGGCGACATGCTCAGCGAAGTACTCGGCTTTGTCGCTGAAAATCTCGAACGGCCACGCGATTAACCACCTGGCGCTGGCCGCGATAGGCTACGGTTACGCTCATGCGCGAGCAGCAACCCAAGCAGTGTGACCCGGCACCAACGTTGGCCACATCTGCCACGCAGCCGGCACCTCGAAACGATAATCAAGGCCTCGGGCTCGCGCAAATTCAACGCGTTATCGCCAGCGGCTGGGATGCCGTCGTCGAAATGGCCAGCGTCGCGCTCCAGAACCCGAAAGAATGGCCTGCGATCATGCATTGGTTGCAAGTTAACCGTGGCAATGGATTTGCGACCAAAGTTGCACATCAAGTCAAAGGTACGTCGAGCGCAAAACATAGTACGCGTTTTCCGATCATCTTAATCCACGGCTTCAATGCTGGCCCGAGCACATCATTTGGCGATCAGATTCCCGCAACGCTGCGCGCCGACGGCGACGCGGTATACACCTTGGCGTTACCGCCGTTTCAATCGGTTGAAGAACGCGCCAAGGTTATCGCGCAGCAGCTTGAAGCGATCATGGCGAAAACCGGCGCACGCAAAGTGAACTTGGTGGGGCATTCGCAGGGTGGCCTTGATGCGCGGTATCTGGTTTCAACCATGGGCTGGAGCGATCGCGTGGCCAGTGTAACCACGGTGGCAACGCCGCACCGTGGTAGCCCGCTCGCCGATATGGCGCTCACGATGTCACCCAGCGCGGATGCCTATGGCAACCGCTTCGCACGCTGGCTGGGCCAGCACGTACATGAATCACCATTGTCACAATCGGCAGATTTGCGCGGCAACGCGAAATCTCTTTCGGTCGCAAACGCCACGCAATTCAATGCGACCAACCGCAATGTGCCAGGTGTATTTTATCAATCGTGGGCCGGCGTGTCGTCCGTGATGGGCGACGCCAAGCCAGGGCAAAAAGGCACCGAAACCGTGGATCGCAAGCAAAAATCTGGCGACGGCGGCGATCGACTTAACCCATTATTGTATCCAGCCGCGATGATCATGGCGGCCAAAGCCCCGGACCAACCCAACGACGGCGTGGTGACGGTGGACAGCGCAAAATGGGGCCAGTTCAACGGCGTACTACCCGCTGATCACCTCGACCTCGAAGGTATCGGCGGATTTGACGGCGACAAACCACGGACCGGCTTTGATGCACGTGCGTTTTATGTACGGATGGCCCGCGATCTGGCGAAGCGCGGATATTAAGCGAGCCTATCGACGCCTGTTCCCTGAGTTATCGCAGCGTCAAGGCGTCGATCTTAGCAGCAACCGAACTGGCAGCCTGCCACGCTTGCCGCGAACGATCGGCGTGAGTGATGCCGGTGCGGGCCACTTCTTCAACGCAATCGATGAGCGCTAACGCATCCGGCGCCGTGCGAGCCAAGCCAGCCCTTGCGATCACAACCAGTTCTTTGGCTAGGTCGCCTACGCTGTGTCGGCCGGCTCTTGCCGCGAAGCCTTGACGACATACATCATCGGCGAGTTGCTGCCGAGCCGCCATGTCGAGTTCCGCCGTCAGCGCAATTGCCGCGGTACACGCAGCATCGTCGTAGGCAAGGCCACGCGCAAACGGTCCAAGTGCAGCAATCATCTC
>JAGPDK010000379.1 GCA_018057605.1 Kofleriaceae bacterium
ATGCAACGCAGTTACCGCCAGAATAAGCCCAATAGCGACGCCTTTTTGGGCATTGGAAGAGGCGAGGCTAGGGCTCAGCGTGGCGAGGTAGCGGGCAAACGCCAGCGAGGCGGCGGCGATGGGGGCTGAAAACCCGGCGGTCAGTGAAACCCAACCGCTCATAAACCCGAAGACCGGGTGGTAAGCCTCGCGCAAATAAACGTATTCGCCGCCGGCTTTCGGCATCATGGTGCCCAGCTCAGCGTAGGCGGCAGCGCCGCATAATGCCAAAACACCACCCACCACCCAGGTCAAAATCATGGTCTTGGGATCGTGCAGCGCGGCAGCTTGGAAGCCTGCACTGGTGAACACGCCTGTCCCAATCATGTTGGCAATCACGATTGCAATCGCAACGCTCAGGCCAAAGCGCCGAGCTGGCGGCATGGCCCCGGGGGGTGGGGCGGGCGTTGCCTGGGGTGCGCTCATACGCCACCATAACCACAGCTACTACATTGCATCGTTTTCATACCAGGCCACCACGATAACTCGAACCCGTGGCGCCGACCACCGGCCGGCCCGGTTGCTTGTGCAAAAACGGCTGGAATCATGACGGCGTAACGCGCGAGCCGATGCAATCCTTCCATCAAGGCGCTGGTCGCGCGCGATTTCAATGCGCAGTCGGGTAGCGTAGACTCCGGGTTGGCTGATGTTTGATTCATTGCATACGTCGCGCGTGCGGAATGGATGGCTCACGTGAAAGTCGCCCTGCGATTAACGCTCGCAACCGGCGTGTTTGTGCTGGTGGCGTCGTCGGCATATGCATTTTTTGATGTCCGCGGGCGGTCGCGCGAGCGGCGCAGCGCCATGGAGCGTGAGGCCAAAGCGGTAGCCGCCAGCTTACAGGTTGGCTTGGAGCATATTCCAGAAACGGTTTTACGCGCGCCCCCAGCCTCATTGGTCGCGGACCTGAACCGTTCGGTCAACAACTGGCGCATTGATGTTGTGGTGCAGGACCGCGCTGGCGTTGAAACTGGTAATCGTGAAACCGATCGGCAAAATCGCTGGATGCGAAGCTTTCTTGAAATCCCTAAGCTGGCGATCCTCGACGACGATTCGCAGCGGCTGTATCACGCGGTTTCGTTGCACGCGCCGAGCGTAGTGCGCCGGGTTGGCGATTCAGGCTTGGAGGTGGTGGCAATGTTGGAAATTTCCCGCACGCTCGATGGCCTGAGCGATGCTGCGCGGGCCGATCTTTGGCGAGCGATTGCCCTAATTTTGGTCGTGACCACAATGACCACATTGGCCATGGGCGTGTTAGCGCGCAACGTCATCAGCCGGCCGATCGCTAAGCTGCTGCGTGGCGTTGATGATGTCGCAAAAGGCGATTTGTCCCACGTGATCCTGTCGGAGCGCGACGACGAAGTTGGCGCCATTGCGACGCGGTTCAATGAAATGACGTTTTCGCTGCGTGAGTCGCGGGCCGAAACCCAACGGCAAAACCAAGCCAAGTTGGGGTTGGAACAACGGTTGGGCCATTCAGAAAAACTCGCAACCATTGGGCAGCTGGCGGCGGAGATCGCGCACGAGGTGGGCACGCCGCTCGGGGTAATTGCTGGCCGCGCGCGCACCACCGTCAAAAAAGCCAACGATCCAATTGCGGTCACCAAAAACGCTGAAATCATCGCCGAGCAAACTGCCCGCATCACCAAAATCATTCAACGGTTGCTCGATTTTGCACGGCGCAAAGTCGGCACGCCCGATAATGTCAAAATCAACATCAATGAATTGGTGGTGGTCACGATGGAATTGCTGTCGGGGCAAATCACCGCGAACAAAGTAAAAAGCCAACTGATCCGGGCCGAGCCGTTGCCGGCGTGCAGCGGTGATCCCGATCGCTTGCAGCAGGTCTTGCTGAACTTGGTGCTCAACGCCGTGCAAGCCATGCCCAACGGTGGCGCGCTTGAGGTCGAAACCCTAAGTGTGTTGCGATCGCGCCCAGGCTTGGAAGACGCCGCGCCGCAAGCCTTTGTTCAACTTGAAGTGCGCGACACCGGGCCGGGCATTGCTCAAGATTTGCGCGATAAGATTTTCGATCCGTTTTTTACGACCAAGCAAACCAGCGGCGGTACCGGGCTTGGGCTTGCCGTTTGCGTTGGTATCGTCAAGGAGCATGACGGTTGGATCGAAGTGGCCGATCGGCCTGGCGGCGGCGCTATTATGCGCATCTTGCTGCCGGCGGCATCGGCCAACCGCGGCACCGGCCCAGCGCTCGCCATTCGCGCTTGAGTGCTGTAGCCGGCGCTTGAATCTGGTACACAGTGGTATGCGCGCGCGTCATGCAGCTCGAGTGCTCATTGTCGAAGATGATGCGGCCATGCGTGATTTGCTCGGGGAAGAAGTCGCTGATGCTGGCCATCAAGTCAAAACCGCTGGCCATGCCGCCAGTGGGCTGGAGATGCTGCGCGCCGAAGCTTTCGATATTGTCGTTACCGATTTGCGCATGCCCGAGATGGATGGCTTCGATCTGATACGCGGCATCACGGCGTTGCCGTATCCGCCGCACGTGGTCATGATTACCGCTTTTGGGTCGATCGAAACCGCGATTCGTGCGGTGAAGTTGGGCGCGTATGACTACATTACTAAGCCGTTTGAGATTGAAGAGCTGTTGCTCGTCCTCGACAAAGCGCAGAGTGAACGTTCGCTGCAACAAAAAGTGGAGCGGCTGCAACGTGAAGTTGAAGACCGGTTTAGCTTGGGCAGCATTATCGCTAAAAGCAATTCGATGCGCGATGTGGTGACGATGGTGGAGCGCATTGCGGCGTCGAGCGCGACGGTATTGGTCACGGGTGAAAGTGGTACGGGTAAAGAGTTAGTCGCGCGTGCGATTCACTACAATTCGGCACGCAAGAGTGCACCGTTCGTTGCCGTCAATGTTGCGGCGGTGCCCGAGTCATTGATCGAAAGTGAATTGTTCGGTCATAAAAAAGGCGCATTTACCGACGCTCGGAATGATCGGGTGGGGCTGTTTGTGGAAGCTAGTGGCGGCACGCTGTTTCTCGACGAGATCGGTGAGTTGGCGTTGCCTCTGCAAGCCAAATTGCTGCGGGTGATTCAAGAACAAGAAGTGCGGCCGCTTGGTGCCACCAAAACCCAGAGTATCGATGTGCGCGTGGTTGCCGCCACCAATCGCAAGCTTGAAACCATGATTGTCGACGGGACGTTTCGGGAGGATCTGTATTATCGGCTCAATGTGATCGGGCTGGATTTGCCGCCGTTGCGATCGCGGCCAGAAGACATCATGCCGCTGGCTGAAAACATGTTGGCGCAGATGGCGCGCAAGACCGGCCGCTTGTTGCGGTTGTCGTCGGAGGCGCAAGACTTGTTGATGTCGTATCCGTGGCCCGGCAATGTGCGTGAACTAATGAACGTGTTGGAGCGAGGGGCGGCGTTGTGTCAAGGCCAGCTCATCGCCGAAGATGATTTGCCACCGACGGTGCGGGAAAAACGTAGCACGGATTTTCTTGGCGCGGCGGTGGCGCGTCGCATGACGCTGGCCGACTTGGAACGTGATTTCATCGAACGCGTGCTCGACGACGAAGGTGGCAATAAAAGCCGAGCGGCACAACGGCTCGGCCTCGATCGCAAGACCTTGTATCGCAAGCTTGATGAGTATGCCAAATCCGAGCCATCGGCGCGGGCGCCGTCGCTTGCGCGCGATGAGTAGCGCACGGCGTGCCACGAATCATTGATGCGCGGCACCCACGTGGCAGCCGTCCGCGAGCGTGTCGCGAAATCGGCGTAAGCCAATTTCGGTTTTGCCATCGCAAAGTTCGCCCGTAACGCACGCCTTGATTGCGGCGTCGAGCGGCATCCAACAGGTCGTTGCGCCTTCCTCCATCGGTGAGCCGTCGCCTGGTAACGGGAGCTGCGCTGCGGCGGTGACTTGTACCGCCGCGAAATAGAATTTTTCAATTTTGCCGCCGGGCGAAGGGTAGGTGCCGGCACCGAGAATCTGCACCGCCGCTGGACTTACCTCAAATCCAGCTTCTTCGGCTACTTCGGCGCAGGCCCGCGCCCGCAGCCCGGCTTCGCCGCGATCCTCGACCTCAAGAATGCCGGCCACCAACTCGCGCGACCAAGGCGACGCGGCCGGTTCAGGCAGCGGTGCGATGTCCGGCCGCCGGCCGAAGTACAGCGGCGGCCGCAAGCCATCGCGCAGCAGCACGGCAATGGTGCCATCGTCGGTGCGGCACCAAACCACCACGATGACGGCGTCTTGTCCGTACGGCCGCACGACATAGTCGCAGGTGTACTGCACCGAGACCGAGCCATCGTCGCGTTGGTTGCGCAAACGCAATCGGCGCAAGGCCAGAAAACCACCGGTGCCGACAATCTCATCGTGGTCGACTACAAACCTCGCGAACCTGTGCATTGCGACATCATATGCTGGATTGGTCGGCCTCGGCCCGCGACAAGCGGCGGGCCATGCGCTAGTTTTATTTGGTGACACGCAAGGGCCTGCGGGCTTTGGTAACGGGTGCTTCGAGTGGTATTGGCGAAGCCATGGCGCGCCGCTTGGCCGCCGAGGGGGTGGCGCTGGTGCTCACGGCGCGGCGCGAAGCTGCCCTCGAAGTTGTGGCGGCTGCACTACGTCCACTCGTCGCCGTCGATGTCGTAGTTGCCGATTTGGGTCAACCGGGAGCGGCGTCCACGCTGTGGCAAAAAGCGCGTGCTGGTGGCGAGGTTGACATTTTGATCAACAACGCTGGCTTTGGATATTTTCGGCCGTTCGCGGCCGCCGATGCTGATGATGCCCGCGATCAAGAATTGTTAATGCTCAATGTTGGCTCGTTGGTGGCGCTGTGCAAGGCGTTTGTCACCGACCGTGCCAGTGCAGGTGCCAGTGGCTCGGCAGCCCATCGTCGTCGGCATATTTTGAATATTGCGTCGATTGCAGCGTATCAAGCGGTGCCGCGCATGGCGCTGTATGCGTCCAGCAAAGCCATGGTGCGGAATTTCTCCGAGGCGCTGCACGATGAGATGAGGCACACCTCAACCCGGGTGACTTGCGTTTGTCCCGGTGGCACCAAAACTGCGTTTCATGCTGCCGCTGGCGCAGGTGACTACGGCAAGATCGCTAATGCCTCAATGATGTCGGCCGACGCCGTTGCCCAGGTTGCGTTGGCAGCGATGTGGAAAGGCAAACGCACGGTGATTCCAGGGCTGGTCAACAAGTTGTCGTGTTTTGGTGTGCGGCTGGTGCCGCGTTTTTTTGCTTCGATGACTGCGAGTTGGGTGCTGGGCCAACCGAAATCGGGCGATTTGCCAGCGCGAAAATTGCCGTCCGGGAGCGGTGACCTATGAAAGCTGCCGTCGATAATCAGCGTGTCACCACCGCGGCCAGCGCAGGCATCTATGAAGTTTGGTACCTAACGTGGAATCACGCCGCGACCAACACCGGTTATTGGCTGCGCTATACGTTGGAGTATCCGAATAAGAGCGCCTCCGGTGAACACGCCGAGCCGCACGCCGAAGTTTGGTTCGCTCGGTTTGATCGCAACAATCCAAGCCGTAATTTCGGTGTGCATCGGCGGTTTGCCGGTGCGTCGGTGAACAGCACGACGGCGCCCTTTAGTCTCAATATTGCCGCGAGTCGATTGACCCATCAAAGCGCAACCGGCAGCGTTGCCGGGGCCGGTCATGCGGTGTCGTGGCGGTTGGACTGGCAGCCGAGTGCCACTAGCTATCGGCAACTGCCGAATGTTATGTACGCCCGCGGTGGCGTTGGTGAAACCACGGTGTTGTCGCCCAACGTCCGGGTCTTGGTCGATGGCGAGCTGTTCGTCGACGGTCAACGCATCGAACTCAAGCAAGCAGTGTTGGGCCAAACCCATTTATGGGGTCGCAAACATGCACACAGTTGGGCCTGGGGCCGCTG
>JAGPDK010000380.1 GCA_018057605.1 Kofleriaceae bacterium
TCGCACCGCATCCTACCGGGCCGGTGCGGATCGGCTCGCTCGCGGTGGTACGCGATCAACAGGACGGTCGCACCGCAACCTACTGGATGGCCCCTGCCGGCGGCGGCACCACCCTGCTCGACCGCAGCGCAACCGACGCACGTGAACTCATTGTGCTCACACCGCAATCACCGTTGGGCCGCGCCTTATTAACCCGCGCTGTTGGCGATGAAATCACGCTTGGCGAAGGCCCGACCCAACGCGTGCTCGATCTTGAAGAGATCGCATAGTCACGTCGCAGAACCCGACCGATCCGACGTTATAAAAACGACCCAAAGTGCGCCGGCAGCATCGGCAAACTCGGCGGCCGCTTCGCATCAAAGCGCGCCACCGTACTGGTAACGTACGGCCCAAAATAAACGTAACGTCCGTCGAAAATCGTGCCTGGATACGCAGACACATCGGTCAACAACGCGGTGAGGCTAAACGTTGACCACGACGCCGCCAGCGTAAACGGTTGCTGAGTATCGAAGCGCGCCACCTGACTGCCCGCGTACGGACTAAAATAGATGTAACGCCCATCAAACGTGGCTCCGAAAAAACCACGCGCGCTCGCTGACACCGTCGCCACATCAAACATTGACCACGACGCCGCGTTATCAAAAACTGCTTGGGTATCAAACCGCGCAACCGTGCCACTGTAAACTTGCAGATTTTCGTGCGGCACAAAGTACCAATATCGACCATCAAACACCACGCCATTAAACCCGCGCGCGGCGGCATTCACCGTCGCAGTATCAAACGTCGACCAGGACGTCGCGGCACTAAACGAAGCCTGGGTGTCGAAGCGCGCAGCGATGCCATTGAGCGTGCCGTTATAAGACGGGACGAGATACACATATCGACCATCGAACGCAGCGCCAACAAACCCGCTGGCGCCGGGATTCACCGTTGCCGTATCGAACGTTGCCCAATTACCAGGTGCGATGACATCGTTGTACATTGCAGGCTGACCGTCACCATTGCCATCACCGTTACATCTGCGCGACCGTGGCCCCTGCCATCGATGCCACTGATGAGATCAAACCCGAACCGGCCGCAACCCACACTGCAGGCAACCACCACGGCCCACGCCAGCACAGCGACGAGCCGGCGGGACATCATGACTCAACGCTAACAGCGTTTGTCGCAGCCGCCCCGCCTCTCCACGCGCAGTAACAACAAGCTCCGTTAGAAGAAGCTAGCGCCGACGGTCAGCGCCACATTGTATAATTGGATGTCATCTTTGTAGAACGACGTCGCGGCGCGCAAGCCAACATCAATGGCGAAGTTAGGAGACGAAACCACCTCTACGCCGACACCGACGAGAAATCCGGGCACCGTATCGGTTTCACTCACGACATTAGCAATCGTGAGATCATACTCGGCGCTCGCGCGGGCCATGCCAAGCCCACCTTCGAGCCAAATTTGTGGGGCGAGCCAGCCACGCGCGGTCACCGCAGCCATCGCTTGGGTGGTCTTGATGCGATCTTCCCGATGCGTCATGCCAGCTAGGTCAAGGGCAATCGCGAGCCGCGGCGAAACCATGATCCCGGCGCGTAGATTCAAGCCGCCCGCTTCGGCGACGCCATCGCCGTTACAATCGCCTCCGTCGCTGGTCTTACAGCCCAAATGGCCAAACATCAACGCGGCACCCAACGTCACGCCATCACGTGCCGATGACGAACCGGGTTCAGCGTGTGCGCGTGAGGGGACAACTGCGAACAGTGTAGTCGCCGCGCCAACAACCGCCGCAACAATAGGACAATGTGAATTTAATTTTTTCATAACGTGATCTTTCCGAAAGCACCCAACCAAACCCGCCGCGGGTCAGCATCGTCCTTATCCTTAGTTGCTACGGCCGCGGTGCATCACAAATGAGGCCACTGCAAGAATGACAGCGACGACAAACGTGATGCGTGCCGCGCCCACGGCACTTCCGGCGATGCCACCAAAGCCAAACACTGCGGCAATAATCGCAACAACAAAAAACATAATGGCCCAATTAAACATGACGACTCTTTTCGTGAATTTTTACGTAATCGCTACGTACAAGGTAATCCACAATGCGTGCCAATGTAGGCACCGGCTACGCGGTGCCGAAGCGGGTTCGCAGCGGCTAAGGTGTGGCACCAGCGCTCAGTGCCGCACCGCGCCCACTTGTTCGATTGGTGTCAGCGGCAACCCGCGCGCAACGTCGTTCGCCACGCAGTCGAACCAGCGTTAACCTCGAGGGCCGGAGGTCAATTGCAGTTCGGTGTGCACCGCCTGCGGCAATTTGGTCGGATAGTCCAACGTTGAGTGCAAGCCGCGTGACTCTTTGCGGCGGCGTGCACTCTCGATAATTAAGTGCGCGACCAGCGCCAAATTGCGCAATTCGACTAAGTCCGAAGTGATTTTAAAGTTCCAGTAGTACTCGTTAATCTCGTTACGCAACAATTCGATGCGGGCCCGCGCCCGCTCGATCCGTTTGTCGCTGCGCACAATGCCAACGTACGACCACATAAATCGGCGAATCTCTTCCCAATTCAGGGCTACCACGATGGCATCGTTGGAATCGCCGGCGTGGCCCGCCATCCACGGTGCGATAATCTTGGGCCGCACGGCTTCGGCGGTGCGCACATGTTCGGCCGCGTGGTTGGAGTACACCACACCTTCGAGCAAGGAGTTCGAAGCCAACCGACACGCGCCGTGCAGCCCGGTAAAGGCCACTTCACCGATCGCATACAGATTGCGCACCGTGGTTGCACCATGCTCGTCGGTTTTAATGCCACCACACATATAGTGCGCAGCCGGCACCACCGGAATCGGCGTGACGGTGATGTCGAGGCCCAACTTCAAACAGCGCTCATAGATGTTAGGGAAACGCTGGCGCACAAACGTTGCATCGAGATGCGTCATGTCGAGGTACACACAATCCGCGCCCGATTTTTTCAGTTCATTATCAATCGCACGCGCCACCACATCGCGCGGCCCCAACGACTTGAGCGGGTGATAGTTTTCCATGAACGTGTCGCCGTTGGCTAGCTTCAACACGCCGCCTTCGCCTCGCAGCGCTTCAGAAATCAAAAAGCTGCCGGCGTGCGGGTGGTACAACACCGTCGGGTGAAACTGCACAAACTCTAAGTCAGCGACCGCTGCGCCCATGCGGTAGCCCATCGCCAAACCGTCGCCGGTCGCCACATCAGGGTTCGAGGTGTACACGTACACTTTGCCGGTGCCACCCGAAGCTAGCACCGTGGCCCGCGCCACGATCGTACGCACAATGTCCGCTTTCCGGTCGAGCACATACGCACCGAAACATGCAGCTTCACCGCCGTATTTCGCCATCGACAACAAGTCGACCGCGATGTGATGTTCCATGATGGTGATATTGTTGTTGCTGCGCACTGCCGCCATCAGCGCCCGCTGAATCTCGCGCCCGGTGACGTCCTCGTAGTGCACCACCCGGCGCTGGCTGTGGCCACCTTCGCGAGTCAGGTCCAATCCGCCATCGGCGGTGCGTGCCAATTTAACGCCTAATTCAAGTAGCCGTTCAACAGCGGCCGGCCCTTCGGCTACGCACATCTCCACGACTTTCTGGTCGCACAAGCCATCGCCCACGGTGAGGGTGTCGGCAATGTGCTGCTCAATCGTGTCTGGTGCTGCCAACACCGCCGCCACGCCACCTTGGGCCCAGTTGGTGTTGGTATCGACCAACAATTTTTTAGTAATGATCGTGACCCGGCCATGCGCAGCGGCCCGTAGCGCAAAATTGAGGCCGGCGATCCCCGATCCAATGACGAGGTAATCGGTTTCGTGGGGCTCGCTAGCGCTAGGCATGCTGCGACTTTTGCATGAACCGCGGCCGGCAGCAGGTCTACCGGCCGGTTTTCACTGACAACCAGTGTCCAGAGCAGCCCCGGCATGGCCAGCGGAGGCCCCTGCCAAGTCCGCTCATCGATTCACTTGGCGTCGCCGCAGTTCGTGATAATACTATCCAGTAACTCGTGTCGCCGCGCGTGCGGCTTTTGGAGACTTTATGGCATTTGCACAAGATTTTCATCGACCAATTCAAGGCGCCGTGGCAACCGCTGGCGTCAGTGATCGCGTCACGTTTTTGCGTAAAACCTACGCCCATCTCGGCTTTGCGCTGCTGGCGTGGGCAGCGCTTACGATGGGCATGATGAAGTTTGCAACGGCGAGCAGCCTCAAGTTTAGCTCGTGGGCGTTCACCGGGCGCTTCAATTGGTTTTTGGTTTTAGGGCTGTTCATGCTGGTCGGCTGGGGTGCTGAACGCATGGCTCGCTCAGAGAGTTCGCGCGGAATTCAATATGGAGGACTGGCGCTCGCGGTAGTAGCGCAAGCCGTGCTGCTGCAACCGCTACTTTGGATATTGGTAATTAAATTCGGCGGGGCCCGCGAAGTATTCGCTTCCGGCGTCAATGGCCAACTCATCATGTCGGCCAAAGCGTCGACGATTTTGGGCCAAGCCGCCCTGCTTACCGGCGCCATCTTCGGCGGCTTGACCGCGGTGGTGTTCCTCTCCAAAAAAGACTTCTCATTTATGCGCGGCGCGCTCACCATTGCATCGTTCGGCTTCCTCGGCCTGATCGCCGCATCGCTGCTGTTTGGTTTCCAAATGGGCATGGTCTTCACCATGTTCGGCATTTTGCTGATGGCCGGTTACATCCTGTATCAAACCAGCGCGGTGATGAAAGACTTTCCACCCTCGCACTACGTCGCGGCATCGCTGATGCTGTTCTCAACGGTCGCCACCTTGTTCTGGTACGTGCTGCAACTGCTCATGCGCCTAAACAGCCGCGACTAGCCTCGCTCAGCGCCCACCATCGCTCACGGCGCAGCCTCACCGCTGCGCCGTTATCATTTTCGGCGAGCGAGCTGCGCACTTGACCAATACTCCAAGGAGTGGCGGTGGTTATGGTAGCGCCGTAACGGCACCGGCCTAGCCCACCGCAAGCTTGCGACGCCGGACGTTGCACTTGAAGTTGAGGCGGGCAGCGTGTTAAGGCTGTTTCAGAAATATGCAGGTACATGTTGCACAGGCTGAATTGTGGACGCTCCCCGTTGATGCCGTAGTTAACCCAGCGAATTCGCTAGGAATTATGGGCGGAGGTATTGGTGGGTCGATTCGTCGACAAGGTGGCGATGTCATTCAGCAAGCGGCCATGGCTGCGGCTCCGATCGCGGTGGGCGCAGCACTGGTGACCACCGCTGGGCTGTTGCCAGCACAAAACGTGATTCACGTACCGACCATGGAAGAACCTGGCCAAAAAATCAGCGCCGAAGCTGTGCGTCGCGCCGCTCGCGCTGCGCTCATCGCGTCCGACCGCAATCGGTTCAAAGTTATCGCGATTCCTGGGCTGGGTTCCGATCTCGGCCAAGTACCAATGGACGAATCAGCACGTGCCATCGTCGAAGAAATCCGCGCTCACAAGCGGCCAAATCCTGAGACCGTGTACCTGGTTGATACCAATCTCGAAATGGTGCAAGCGTTCGAAGACGCCTTGCGCAACGCGCAGTCAAATCTGTAGTCTGCGGCGATCTCGCTAGCGCCGGACGCGCTGCACTGACCTGCAGCCCGCGCCGTGCGCCGTGCGGTGGGAGTGAATGCGGATGCAGATCTACCCACGTGGGGCTGCGCCGTGGGACCGGCAGCGCAGCCAAGTGAACGGGCGGGTGAACGGTCGGGGGTACGATCGGGGGTACGATCGGGGGATTGAGCGGCTCACAGCGGCTCCGGAAGGGGCGAGGTGGACCTTGAACGGAAGCGCTGCGGCTGGCCGCGCGGCCGGGTAGGTTGGTGCTCGCGCGTTGCCTGATGCGCCGCCGTCGCGTCGCGGGTTGGTTGCGGGATTTGATAGCGGGGGTGGG